>JARRMA010000021.1:0-9262 GCA_037386505.1 Candidatus Bathyarchaeota archaeon | reverse complement strand
AACTTTTTTGGATGTTTCAGCGATTTCGAGGGCTTTGCGTGCGTTTGTGACGATGGATGAGATTCCGATAATTGCTGGCTTCTCATGGCTCAAGTATGTGCTGAGGTCAATGTTTTCTACGTTCAGGTCAACTATTTTTGCTTCGATGTTGTTGATTTTCAGCACAGACGTTATGTAGCCTAAGCCGAGGGGGGGAACTTTCAAGGATGGGTTTCCGGACTGGGGCTGAATTAGGATGATCTTCATGATAGGTAACAACCTGCATATTCTGTGTTTATCCCAAGTAGGGTGCCAAGAGATAGAGAAATACTAAATGCATGCATTTTGTACATATATTAGAAAATTAAGTTTTTATATTCTAGGGGTTTGTTAAGGGTATAGAATCATGGAAAACAATTAGAAGGTGTTATGGTTGGAAAGTTATTTACTGATTGAGGCGAGTTCAGGAAATGTATGGAGAGTGTTAGATAATATTCTCAAAATTGAGGGAATAAAGATGGCTCATGTAGTAACGGGCAACTTTGATGTTATTGCATTTGCAGAATTTTCCAATATTGACGAACTCACATCATTAATCCAAAAGGTTCAAACAGTTCCAGACGTCTTAAAAACACAAACTGCAGTCGCCATGAAACAAGAACTCAGCTAAAGTCGCATGCGCAGTAGATACGTTATTTAAGTTTGGTAATTGCATTAGGATGAAATCGGCTAGAAATTAATAATATTCAAGACCATTGATCATACATTGATTGTAGAAATAGTCTTTCCACATTTTTTTCATCAGTTACTGCTACTTCCAGTTGACCCTAGCGAATTGAAAAATGATCTTGAGAGATTTGAACCCCTAACCACAAAAATCCCTCCTTTTTTCCAGTTGTGGAAAAAAATAAGATAAATACCGAAAATTCTTACTACAAGTTTTATTTTAAAAGGATCAAGCAACTGATAAGGTGTAATCTTATTGAAGGAAATATTAGAATGGCTTTTGGAAGGGGAGCCTTGGATTGAATACAGAACAAGATTAGATTTGCTGGAACAATCTGAAAATGAATTTGAAGTTGTTCGTTCAAGGAAACAAATGATTGAACACCCAAAAATCCGATCACTACTAGAAGAACTTAGAACTTGGCCAGGAATAGTTCTAAACAGTCATAAAAGTGCAAAACAACCTTTCCATAAACTCTCTTTTATTGCTGATTTAGGTTTGAAGAGAGATGACCCCTTCATTAACGAGATAATTAACAAGATATTCGAACATCAATCTGCAGAAGGTCCATTTCAACTGCCAACGAAAGTCTCTAAAAGTTATGGAGGTTCGGGAAGCATTGAGTGGGCATGGGCTTTGTGTGATGCTCCAACACTAATTTATTCTATGGCTAAATTTGGATTATCAAAAGATGAACAAATTCAAAAAGCTGTAAAATATTTAGTTGAATTAGTTCGTGAGAATGGTTGGCCTTGTGCTGTTTCAAAGGAATTGGGTAAATTTAGGGGACCTGGAAGGAAAGATGACCCTTGTCCATATGCCACTTTTGGTATGGTAAAGATGTTATCGCAATTTGATGAATGGAAAGACAGCAAAGAAGTTCATGTTGGAATAGAATGTTTGTTGGATTTGTGGCAAAACAGTAGAGAGCGACATCCTTACATGTTCTATATGGGAACAGATTTTAGAAAAACTAAAGCTCCATTTATCTGGTATGATATTTTGCATGTTTTGGATGTATTATCTCAATTTAATTGGTTAAGAAATGACTCGAGAATGAGAGAAATGTTTGACATATTAAGGTCAAAAGCTAATGACGAAGGAAAATTTATTCCTGAATCAATATGGATGGCATGGAAAGGCTGGGATTTTGCTCAAAAAAAGCAACCTTCAAGATGGTTAACATTTCTAGCTCTAAGAATTTTTAAGAGGATTGGTTCCTAAACTTATTTCTTGCATCTTCAGTTCGGAAATTTTCTTCCGCTTTTCTAATGTTTTTGTCTGGTTTTATGCTTTTCAATATATTCCTTCAGAGCAACAGCGTTATTGTTATCTTCATTCTTTGCCGCATAAACCAGAGTCACTGTACCTTCCTTAGCCTTCTTAAGAATTAATTTCACCGGTTCCATCTTATCCTTATTCAGCTCTTCAAAATATCGACTTTTAAATTCCGTCCATCTTGCTGGATCATGTGAAAACCATTTTCTTAGCTCAGTACTTGGTGCCGCATCTTTTAGCCACAAATCTATCTTTGCCCTTTCCTTGGTTAGACCGCGAGGCCACAGTCGATCTACTAAAATCCTGAATCCGTCATCTGTCTCTGCAGTTTGATACGCCCGTTTAACCTTTACCATCATTTTAGGTTCTCCAATCTTGTATAGAGTCTTTTCAAGCAGATAAAAATTACAGGATGAACTTGTTTTTGTAGCTATATTATAAATGGGTTGCTAATCGGCTGGCAGGTTATTTATAAGTAGCCTGTCTATGTTGAGAATTTTTTGGAAGTTTTTCGTGTTTGGGAAAGGTTTATATAACAGATTTCTGCTATATTAGAATATTATAATATATATGTTTTTGGTGATTTAAAATGGCTGATTGTACCCTCCCGGAATATCCTGCCATTACCAAAAACAGGGAATAATTGGAGGTGAATGAATGAAAACTTGGAAAATAATTACCATTACACTTGCAGCAGTGCTAGTTGTATCAATTCCATCCATGGCGCTTTTAGCCTATCTTAGCTGGAATACAACTCCACAGACACCATATGGATCCTACACAGGATCTACAATGATGGATGATTCAGGTTATCAGTCCCCGAGAATGGACAATACCCCTATGCCTTACAGTAACGATAAAACTGAAACTAATCTTCAGGAAGAAACGTCCCAACAAATATCTTCTGAGACGCCACAGCTAACAAATGAAGAACCGCCAGTCCTTTATACTCCTCAACTATCGCAGTTCGCAACTACTCAGTATAGAGGATATGGAAGAAGTGCTGGGTGTATGGGAGGCAGTTACTATGGCTCAAACTTCTATCAAAATACACCGACAACAACTTTAACGATTGATCAAGCAATTACGATTGCAGAATCCTACGTTAATTCACTTAACAATCCTGACCTTTTCGTAGAAGAAGTTGAAGAATTTGCTGGCAATTTCTATGTGCAGGTAAAAGAGGAAAGCACTGGATTTGGAGCCTTTGAATTGCTTATCGACAAATCCACAGGAATTGTGACTCCAGAGATGGGACCTAATATGATGTGGAACACCAAATACAACTTCAACAGTGGATACTGCAACTGGTTCTATGGAACAGCGACAACATCAACTCCAACCTTAACAGTTGAACAGGCAGAATTGTACGCACAAAATTACTTAGATGCATATTATCCTGGAACAAATGTTGATGAAGCTACAGCTTTCTATGGATATTATACCTTTGAAGTTCTAAGCGGTTCAGGCATATACGGAATGTTGAGTGTGAACAGCTATACTGGACAAGTTTGGTTCCATACTTGGCATGGGGCCTTCATTCAAGAAGTAACTGTTGCCTAATAGTTTGGAATTAGTTCCACATTTTTTTGTTAAATAGTCTTATGAGGATGTTATAATGTTAGAATATTCAAAGGATACGAGTGCTATGGAATCTGAGGTTGATATGACCATATTTAGATTGCAGGCCGCAATTTCCAAAACTATGGCAAATCCGTTGAGGTTAGCAATCCTTTATCATCTTAAGGGTAAAGAAAAAACCGTTAATGAGTTGTCGGAGTTGGTTGGTGCTAGTCAGTCTAATGTCTCTCAACATTTGGCGATGATGAGACAAAGAGATATGGTGAAAACTCGAAAGAAAGGTACTAGCATTTACTATAGTGTATCAAATCCAAAGATTAATCAAGCATGTGATTTGGTTCGGGAAGTGCTTTTAGAGCAGCTTCAAGAAAAACAGAAATTGATAAAAAAATATCATAATAACCAAATCTAAACGGTTCGATCAGATTACTAATTAGGTTTTTAACAAAAGTTTTCTGAGCATGCATTTAAGAAGCTAATTCGTGGAATCACAATCATATTGAGTTCTCGTTTTGAACCAGCTAATTTGGTTCCCACGATTCAGAACAACACAATTACGTATAATGCCGTTGGTATTTACGTGTATATTTGGTATTATGATGGAATACCCACCGTTGTTTACAACAACATTCATGACAACTCCGATTACAACATTCAATTGGATAAAGATAAGAAAAAACCCATTAATGCCACTAACAACTGGTGGGGAACAGTCGATACATAGTCCATAAATAAGACAATCTATGATTTCAAATACGACTTCAATTTACCCAAAATTAATTTTGTTCCCTTCCTGACCAAGCCAATACTTAAAGAAATGTCCACACCAATTCCAGAGTTTCCCTCCTGGATAATTTTACCCTTATTTCTGATTGCTACTTTTTCTGTTATAGTATTCAAGAATAGGATAGCCTCAAAGATTTAACGTGACGTTATTTTGGATTCATAAATCTTAATATTTGATATACAGAGAATTTTTCTGTTATGAGTCTGAAACTAAGATTGACCGAAAATATTGCTGTAATAGTAGTAGTGGTTGTAATAGTTGCGTTTTCTGCAATCTTCATGTACAGTATCTCATCACCTTTTACCCTAGGAGGGTCAAGACATTGGGGATTGTATTTTGAAAGTGTTGATTGGGACAGTAACACAGGTGAAATCAAAGCATATGTTGTGAATGCAGATGAAAAGGATATCACCATAAGTCAGATTTACGTCAACGGAACATTGGATGATGATTACATAATTGTTCCGCAAGTTTTACAGCAATACCAAACAACTGAAATCATCCTGTCTGAAACATTCTCAATAATGCCTAAAGAGATAACAATTGAACTCCAAACCGAGGATAACATGAAATATAGCACTCGTAAGACGTTTATCGAATTCGAAATGTTAGGGTTATACTGGGACGAGGAATGGGGTAAAATCAAAGTTGTTGTAAGCTGCGAATGCGATTATCCAAACTTAGCTTTTGGTGAGATATACGTCAATGGAACATTGGACGATGAAGTTGTTATATCTAAACAATTTTATACTGATGACCCACGATATGACCTATATCTCTCTGGAACATACTTAAAAAAACCGACAAACATGGAGCTAAGAATCGTATCTGTTAACGGATATTCCTTTGAATTGAAAGCCCCCTTCTATATTGGCAACTTTATTCGCAGTTTTTGGTTGGACGAAAGCGATGGTCAAGTAAAAGTTGTTGTTTATTTACATGGGGAAAATATTCCTGAAGGAGCATTTACTTATGGTGATATATACGTCAATGGGACATTGGATGATACAGCAATCATTTATTCATACGAGCCTGAAACATATAGTGATACATATGTAATAATCTTGTCAAGAGTTTATGTAAATGTGCCTTCGCAAGTAACCATAAAAGTGATAACACATTTTGGAGCATTTGATGAAATAACTACTGATGATTTATGGGTCCGCTCTGGATAATTAATGCGCCATGGACGTTCATAGATTCTCTACATTTCATACACCGCCAATGCATTTATCAAAATTTGCAACACAAAAGTGGTAAACCACCTTCGCGTTTGAGTTTGGGGGGAAGCTAAATTTTTCTATTTAGCTTCTCTCTGTTTTCTCTTATCTCGACGCTCTTTCCAGTATGCTAAAATTATTATCGCTACACCTTGTGCAAAGAAAAAAATGCTTGAAAAAATCAGGCTGCTTTGTTGTGGGGTTGATTCGATACCCATAGAGCCACCTACTACAATAAAAAGACCGCCTGCAAAATATGCTACATAAACAAGTGAAAGCCTAATTTTACGCCAACTTAGTAGAATGTAAAGCATCACAACAAATACACCTGTTAGAGCATACGCAAGAAAACTAATGAAAATAACATCAGTAATCCATTCCATATTCATTTGCAGTTTCTTCCACACTCACATTTCTGGCTACCTGTATTAATTTTGTCTATTGGGTATTTTTTGTTAGATTATTAGAAGCAAAGCGTGATTGACAAAAGTTAGTTTTAGTCAAGGTTTCTTGACAAAAACCCTTTTATGAATTTAGACCGCTGATTTAATTGGTCGCTTAAATGAAGGCGGGAACAAAAAAGTTCCTAATCTCTAGATTCGTTATGTTGATGGTTTTCTCTGTATTGGCAGTTCCTTTTCTAAGTATAGATAAAGTAAATGCTGATGAGCAGGATTCTTGGACAATGTTTGGGAATAATCCTGCCCGCACTGGATTGTTGGAGAACCAAGATTTAGTTGCAAATGTCAGTGAATGGGATATACACTGGTCTAAACCCAGAGACAGTTCTCCTGCTATAGCAAATGGCTATGTCTACTACAAGTTGGACCACGTAATTTGTTTGAATGCTTCTGATGGAGAGACTGTTTGGGAGGCTGCAAAAGGTGTAGCTCAGGATATTTGGTCAGTTGCTGTTGTCTATGGCTGCGTTTATGCAGATGCTAACGGTTATGTTTATGCTCTTAATGCTTCTACAGGAGAAGAAATCTGGACTTATGAAGTTGGAAATGATGAGGAACTTTACGCTCCCACTGTTTCTAGTGGTGTGGTTTACGTTGGCTGTGGAGATAACAATCTCTACGCCTTCGATGCCTTTGCTGGAACAAAAATCTGGAATTATTCAACAAATGGAAAAGTTAGGACAAGTCCCGCAGTTGTTGATGGAATTGTTTACGTTGGATCCGGCAGCGGTGTTTATGCCATTAATGCCTCGACAGGAGCCAAAATATGGAACAACTTGACAGGAGCTCTTATTTTTAAAACGCCTGTCGTTGCATATGGTTATGTTTATGCGGGAGCAAACAATTTGCTTGTTGCTCTTGATGCTTTTACGGGAATGAGAATATGGAATTTCTCAAATCCAGGATTTTTCCCTGAATGGGGTTCTCCCGCTGTTGCCTGTGGCTTAATTTACTTTGGTTGTGGAGCCGACGATAATTATTACACCGGCAACTTTTACGTTCTTGATGCGTATACTGGTGAACAAGTAGTTCACATTGAATTGGACAATAGAGTTTATTCGACTCCTGCTATAGCTTACGGTACTGTATATTTAGCCACAACTAACAGATTGTATGCAATAGATATCTCCTCTTCTATCCCAGAGTTTCCATCATTGGCACCACTTCTAATTATACCCTTTTTATTTACAGTTGCTCTGGTCACCTATAGGCGAAAAATAAATAGGAGAAGTATTGTGTGAAGAAGACCGCAACAATTGTTTTATTGTTGATTCTCTGTTTTGTTACCGCAGCCCCATCTCTGGTAATGGCAACTGAAGATTCTTGGTTAACAAAAGAATCTATGAATGAACCCAGAGCCTACCTGGGAGCTGCAGTGGTCAAAGGAAAAATCTATGCCATAGGCGGTGATCAGGGATCACTAACTGGAAACGCCATGAATGCAGTAGGTATGACTCAACAAACAACAAACGTCACTGAGGAGTATGATCCCAACTTAAATAAATGGACATTAAAGACTCCAATGCCAACTGCCAGAGCACGTTTTGGCATTGCAGTATATCAAAATAAAATTTATTGCATAGGAGGATACAGTGCCACTATCGATAGCGGAACCAACTACTTTGACGTGGAGGCAAATGAAGTCTATAATCCAATTACTGACACTTGGGAAACTATGACACCATTACCAACACCCAGACATTCTCCAGCAACAAATATTGTTAATGGAAAAATCTACGCCATAGGCGGTTATTCAATTACTACTCATGCAATATTGAATGTGGCGGAGGTTTATGATCCCACAAGTAATATGTGGGCAACAATAACTCCCCCTCCTCAAGAAGTTGGAAGTTGTGCTTCTGCAGTTATTGACAACAAAATATACGCTTTAGGTCAGGGTTCAGATGCTTGGCAAACTTCCATTCAAGTTTACGATCCTGCGACTGACAGTTGGACCATTAAAGGGTCTGCTCCAGTGAGTGCTTTTGCAAGTGCTGTTGTAAAAACTGGATTGAATGGTCAGATACTGATTTACTTTTTTGATGAGAACAGAACTGACGTCTATAATCCAGCGGATGATAGTTGGAAAGAAGGTATAGCTTCACCGACGCCTCGACCTCTTGCCGCTGCAGTTGTTATTGATGATTTTATTTATGTGGTTGGCGGGCGTACTGGACAATGGGGCTACATGACTTTCATGTATCCCAGTGCTCTATGTGAACAGTACCAACCAGCCGATTTCATCCCGGAGTTTCCATCATGGACAATTCTACCTTTATTTCTGATGGCCACCTTTTCTGCTATATTCGTCAAGAAGAGGCTAAACTCAAAACCATGACCTAAAATCTGATGTGTTTGGGTGCTCTCACCTTTGTCTGTGCGACGCCACCCAGCAGAGAACAAATTTTGAGTATCTCACATGAGAGTATACAGGTAGTGGGATTTATGCGCGCATTGGAGACATCAAACGGTGAGAGCATAAAAAAATATGTATTGTAAAAACTAAAAGCTTCACAACATGAAAGATACAAACTACCCAAATCATATAACAAAAATTTACAACCCCTTCACACAGAAAAGAGACATCATAACATCCTGAAAAACACCATCATATTATCTTAGGACACGGAATCAACAAAACTTGTTTAATAGCTTTCAAATCTGGAAGAACAAAATTGACATCTGTATGCATAATTGAGTGATAGACGTCAGTGTAGAGGGCAACCTCTAAGTCTTGACCCGTGTTGCCTTTTTGGAGCACTTCTTTAATGTATCCATTTTTGACATATATCGAGTTTTGTAACATATTCAAAGAAGAAATAAAGGGTATATTAAGACATACGATATTTTGTGTAGTGAAGTAAAACAAAACAACACTTGAACATAAAAACAGAAGGTGAAAAAAATGGCTGTTTACACAACAAATTGGAACCTATATAGGACCCATTTCAAATCCACCGTGAATGATTCCCCCAATTCGGGATATTCACGAAAAGGATTAAGCAAAGTAGAAGAAAATAAATTGCTGGAACAGTTGGTGCAACAATTCCATGACCTTTGAAAATCTTCTGCTGGAATCAATAGATGAAGGCTTAGCTTGTCTGGGAGAGCAGACAAAACAAGCTGTCTATCAGCATCTAAAAACCAAATATTCTTTAAGTAAACAGGACATCCCCTACATTATCGAAGATTTCACAGACGCAATAGAAGATATTTTTCAAGCAGCAGC
>JARRMA010000020.1:0-10296 GCA_037386505.1 Candidatus Bathyarchaeota archaeon | reverse complement strand
AACTTCCTAAATTAATAGAATTTAAATCGCCTTTACGTTAGATTTTTTATTTTTCACTCTTATTTCTTCAATTTCCAGTTTGGTAAAACCAAGTTTAGAATGCGTTTTGTATATATACCAATTTGTTGTGAAATTCTTCATTTTGTTTTCCGTCCTGTTTTTATGTTTAATAGTTGTTCTGTTTTACTTTAATACATATCATATCTCATGACTTAATATACTGTGTTTCTAAGTTGATCATATTATGAAAATCGATATATGTACAAAAAAGGATCTATTCAAATAGTTTCTAATTCAGACGCTTGAAAAATTTTAAAAAATTTGATTAATTCGTAATCCATAAGAAAAATAAAAAATGTTTATTAAATAATACGATACAATATATTGTGATTATGGTGCAAATAAAATGACAGATGTTTTTTCCCCAATCATAATGCAACTAGGACTTGGAGGATTGGGAGGATTTTTTATTGGATATTTGTTGAAAAAAGCATTAAAATTCGCTTTGATTATTGGAGTATTTGCATTCATAGTAACATATTTTGCATATGAGAGCCAAATTCAAATCGATTATGCTCATTTGGCTTCGCGTGTAGAGCAGATTGCAACTCCTGCCTTAAATTTTATTTATCCATTAATATCACAAGTTCCAGCAATAGGAAGTCTAGTTATCGGAGCAGTCATAGGATTTACTAAAAGTTAATTATTTAAATTATTTTCACAATTATAATAAACGTTTTAAATATTTCAAATCAAATTCAAAATAAATAATGTTGGATTTTAAAATTTTAATGAAAAATATCCATAATTCTTATTTCCAATTCATAAACACTAAATTATTTCAATACAGAATAAAATTCAAATGATAGGTCTATTGATATTCGCAGTTGGGTTCTTTTTTGTATTCTCTATTACATTAGTAATTCCTAACATTCCTCCAGGTCAAATATTAGTAAATTTTTTTAAGAATACAGAAACAACCTATAAGTTGGCAGGTTTTTCTGGAGAGCTTATTTTTATAGCGATGATTAATGGAATAATTTGGGGAATAATAATTCTGTTAATATATTCGTATTCTAGAGGACCACAAAAAAAGAAAAAGACACTTCCTGTGTGGGTTCCAGGTTATGCTACTTCACGAAGCTCAAAAGATTCAAATTGATTTGTTTTATTTTTAAAGAAAAAAATTTAGTAGTAAAAAACTACTCATTTTGTATTGTTTTTTTAAAAAGGGAAAAAATTGAGTTAATCAATCAGAATAAACTTGTATTCTTGATTGATTTCTGCTGAGTTTTTTAAAAAGCCGATGTAAAGATATTTTTCTAATATAGAATCGATGGAATTTTTTGTTTATTTTCTTCATCAATCGGTAACATTGTTTGTAATTCTCTGAAATATTTTATTACTTTTAATCCTTTTTCAGTTAATTCATAAACTATTCTTTCTTTCTTCAAGATCTTTTCTTTAATAAGTTCCTCTTTTATGAGAAAATCCAAGTATTCTTTTAGAACACTGCAGTTTACATTAGCTTTATACATAATATGAGTAAGTTTAAGGGGACCCTTTTGAGCCAATATTCTTAATATATCTAAATGCATCTCCATTTTTGATCTTCGCATTAAAACACCTCATTTTATTGATTAGCTTGAATTTTTTTCATAACATTTAATCGGTTAAGAAAGGCAGTTGTCATATCATCAATTAAAATTGATTGCAACTGGCTATTTAATGACTGAACTTCTCTTTGAAAAGTTTCTGTCATGACTTTTTTCAATTGATTTCGTTTTTCCATCAAAGGAGTATTTTTCATTTTTTTGCTCTCCTAATCCTTTGATGACTTCATTACTTTCAATATTTAATTAACTTATGAATGAGAAATATTGATTACTGATTCATTTTTCTTTATTGAACTTTAAAATATATTTCGAGAAAAATTATTTTTTTCTTTGGCCTACAAATAATTTATGGGCTGCAATTCCCTTTTCATTTAATTGATAACATTGATTTTCATCTTTTTTTATCAAGTCCCTTAGATTATCAAGATGGTAAACACATCGACTGAGACTAATATTTAATACGTCAGAAATTTCTGTTGATCTTAATGCTCCATTAGCCATTAAAATTTCAACTATAGACGATCGAAGGGGATGATTTAATGTAAAATAGAGTTTTCCCTGACTTCGCTGTAAATTCATCAGATACACCAGTGAAAGTGGTATACTCTAAATCATCTTTTTGCTTCTAAAGAATTATGAACACTGAATATTGATTATTTCCTTAATTTTGATCTTTTTCTTAAGCTTAAATTAATATTTAGAAAAATTCTAATATGTATTGCAAGCTTCATTTTGACATTTTAGTGAATTCTAATTTATTGATAAAGTTGTGTGAAATACTAATAATCGAAAATTTATTTAACTTTCTCTAAACTTTTTTCTGAGTGCTAAAACTTGAAAAAAATGGAAGTTCAAGGTCTAGGGGCATAACTCTAATTCATAATGTTTTTATATTTCTAGTGATGTTGCTAGTGACATTGGGATTCAAAGAATGACCTTTACTAAGAAATCTAGAACAATAGGGGTTCCAAGAGGCCTTCTTAAGTTCTTGGTCTTAAAAATGATTAATGAAAAACCTATGTCTGGAGCCGAAATTGTCGAAGAAATCGAAAAAGAAACGGGAAGTTGGAAACCCAGTTCTGGATCAATTTATCCTCTTCTTGCACGATTACATCAAAAAGGTCTAACAAAAGAACTACCAACCGATGAATTAGGACTAAAAAGATACACTTTCACAACCGAAGGAAAAAAATTCTTTGAAAAGCAGATAACATTTGGACGAGAATTAATAAAAAGAATTGAATTTCTTGCACCGATGTTGGTTGCTGGATTTGATATAGAATATAATGATGAAAAATTTAGAAAATCAAATGAATCCGCAAAAAAATTACTAAAATCATTCATCATAATTAGAAGAAATGTCAAAAAACTTTCTGAAAAAGATGTTGAAGAACTCTCCTCTATTCTCGAAGATTGTAATAATAAACTCAGAAAAATTATCAATAGAGTAGAAGATGTTCAATAAATTCAGATGCTATGAAATATTTGTTGATTGAAAATACGACTAAATCGGTGAAAAATATGGGTTTAAAATCTAGTTTTTTGATTGCTTGGCGGTCCTTATCTAGACGAAAAACAAAAAATCTCAGTGCAATTTTAGCAGTGACATTAGGGGTTACGTTACTAGTTGGAATAACAATAACTACAGATACTTTGGAGAACGCCTTTATTACAAGCATTCTTCAGGGAGAAGGAGAAGTCGATTTAAGAATAACAAATATAACTCGAGGAGGATATCTGAGAATTGAAGATCAAGAAAATATATCGAATCTAGTGCCTGATGCATTAGGGGTAATGCCTGAATTATCTGCCGATCTTCCAGCATTGATCTCAAGCCAATGTGATCCAAAAATGACTCTTTCTGGTATCTCAACGGATTATCCAAACGCATTTGGTGTATTTTTTGATTGGAAAAGTGGAGAACAAATTGATTTAAAGAATTTATTAAATGATAATAGAAGTATTTTACTTTCTAGTAATCAAGCTGAAACGTTTGGATTATATGAAGATACTACTTTGCCTCTTGTCTTAACTACCGAATTCCCCAATCTTTCAACTAGCATCATACCGCCTGTTATCCCACTATCCGAATGGACAGTTGATGCTAATCTTACAACTTCCAATTATGTTCTAAATAGTAATGATTTAAATCTAAATCTTGAAAATGATCCAATTAATTTTACTGGTTCAGTTACAGTTTATACCATTAACGTACCATCACTAAATTTATCAAATTATGATTATGTAAACATAACCGCTACAGGAACCTATAACACAGGAGTTCTGTTCGGTTTTTCATTGAATGATCAAACTACTTTAACTGTAGCAAATTGGACAGATATCACCACGCTTAATAATTCAACTTTCGATCTTGCTCCCTATAAAGGAAAATTTCTAAGAGGAGATGCCTTTCTTTCGATAATAAGTTTCGATGGATCTCCTGCTAGTATTAATATAACAGAAATCGCCTTTGAAACTTTAACTCCAAGTGGTACTCAAAGAGTACCTATTGTTTCTTTTACTCCCAAAATTTCAAAAGTGGACCTTAATGTTATAGGGATTTTTGATTCTAACCGTCCAGGAATTGGTTCTCAATATTCAGGAGGAATAATCAGATTAGATTATCTCCAAAATTGGTTAAGTCTCCAAGATCCAAAGAAGGAAACGAATTTAATCAGTAGTTTTTTGGTAAGCTACAAATCTGACCATTTCATTTTAGAAATAGATAAAGATTTTTTACAAAACAAACTCGAACAAGTAGAGAATTCAATTCCAGAAGAAGTTGATCCTAAGACAGGAAATACCCAAAAAATTTATCAAGTTACGTCAAATCGACTAGATTTTATTGGTTTCGCAGAGTTTTTCATTACATTAATGAGTACAATGTTAACTGCTTTAGGTTTTCTAATTACATTAACGGGTATTTTATTGATAACTAATGTTCAGTTGATGAGTGTAGAAGATAGGGAATTTCAAACTGGAGTTCTCCGAGCAGTGGGTGCTAACCGTAGCGGAATTTTTCAATCAATAATAATTGAGAATTTATTCCAAGGAATAATTGGAGGAATTATAGGATTATTTGGTGGGTTAGCATTCGGTCAAGCGGTTGCAATTTATTTAGTAAACCTATTTGGAACTGGAGAACTAAGTGTTCAACCAGTTATTTCTCAAGAAGCAGTTATTTTATCTGTAATAATCGGTGTAGTTTTAAGTATAATTACTGGAATTCTTCCTGCTTTAAGAGCATCGAGAGTCAAAATCGTAGAGGCCTTACGCGGAATAAAAGTAGAATTTAAAGAAAAATCCAGCAGAAACTTAGCGGCATTAGGTATTCTTTTGATTATTGGTGGAGTACTGCTTCTTCTTAATAACGGAATATTTGATGAATCCTATCAAGTATTCTGGACCAGTGAAGGCTGGAACACACTCGATGAATGGAGATCGTTAATGATGGGATTTGGGTTATTAACTGGTGGTTTAGGGATTGTACTCTCCAGATTTGTAGACCGGGTTAAAGCATTTAATATCGCAGCAATTACTCTTTGGGGAATTCCATCAATTCTTTTTATCGTTGCAATGGGTAATTGGGTGACTGACATAACAGGTTTATCTATTGATATCCTAATTTTGGGAATTATCGAAATAATGATAGGTTCAATTCTATTTGTAGCACTCAATTTGCCAATATTAATGCGTGGTCTACGTAATATTCTAATAAAAATGAGGGGTGTAAAGGGTGTTGCTCAAATTTCTCCTTCATTAATTTCATCGCATATCACTAGATCTACTTTGACTTTTGCTATTTTTGCTGTAATATTAACTCTGAATGTTTTAGTTGCGACTTTGATACCTACAAGTCTAGGCACTGCAATCCAGCTTGAAGAAGAAAGTGAAGGTGTGGATTTGGTAATCTTTCTAAACAAACCTGAGGCAATAATCCCTGGGACTTCATTTACTACTGAAGTATACAAACTTGATGATAGAATAACAGATATAATTGGTTTCAAAACATTTAATCCTAACCAGGACTATACAAAATTTGTTGCCTTGGCTGATCCTCTTTCTCCAGATTTTGATCGATCTACTGGTTTCCTACCCATCGAAATTGGAGAAATAAAAGCTGAACAAATTCGAGGTAATGCATCAAATTATTTAGATTCTGATTGGCGTTATCCATTTTATCTAGATAATTTTCCTGATGGTATTCGTGAACCGTCTACATCCGACCTTTCTGATGATCAACTTCAAGTATTATCTAAAAAAGCTTGGGACCAATTCTTTACTTATAACTACAAGATGGCAGCATATAATGTCTCATCTAATTTGCTTTCAATATTCTCTGGAGAGACTGATATTTCTGAAATTGGAATAGGTGGTGGAGATGGTCCTGGTTTTTCTGGAGGTTCAGATGATGATCCTCTTGAAGGAGTTGAACCTCTAAGAGATGAAGACGGAAATATAATAGAAAATCCAATAGTTTTTACTGACTCATTCATTTTACCCCTTGGACTGCAAATTTGGATCCCAATGAATACTTCAAATAATGGATTTCCAAATTATCAACCTTTCACTATTGGAGGAAGTCTTGATAATCAACGTGCAGGAGGATTTCCACTAGCTGCAAGTCTAGACATAGGATCTGGTGATATGGATTTTCAAGCAATTCTAGGAACTTTATACATGTCAGAATATTGGTCAAATCAGACGAATTATTTAGGTCAAGCCGATGGTAAAACCCTGATTTCAAGAGAACCAGATCAATACAATGTCTATTTACTAAAAACTAATCTACCAATAGATGATCCTAAAATAGAAGAAATAGCCCAAAAAATTGAAGACTTCACTAACACCAACGGGGAAGGATATCGTCTTCTAGCAGATGACAATTTCTTTGTCGCAAGTTCAAGTCGTACTTATTCAAGAATTGAATCAACTTTGGAACTTACTGATAGAATAGGTTCTTTCTTACAAATCTATGTTACCTTTGGATTACTAATCGGAGCGGTGGGTATGGGTGTAATTTCAGTTAGAAATGTCTCTGAAAGAAAACGAGAAATTGGAATGATGAGAGCGATAGGATTTCCTAGAACTCAAGTCATTCTTTCAGTTCTTCTTGAACTTGTTGTACTTGGAATAATTGGGTTACTAATTGGTACCGCCAATGGATTGCTAGTTAGTATAGGTTTTGCAAATATGCAAGGCGTAACCTTAGTTATTCCTTGGAATGACATTGGGTTATATCTTTCAATAATTGTTCTGATAGCCTTAGGTTCCGGATCTCTTCCTGCACTTGTAGCTTCAAGAATACCCCCTGCAGAAGCATTGAGGTATGTTGGATGAAAAAAACAAACCAAAATAATGAATCTTTTTCTCAAGATCCAATTCTTGTAATATCAAAACTCCATAAAAAATACAATGAAGGAAAACCCAATGAAGTTCATGCTCTAAAAGGAATAGAATTAACTGTAAAAAAAGGAGCCATGATGGCGATAATGGGTGCTTCGGGATGTGGAAAGACTACACTTCTAAATATGATCGGCCATTTGGACAAAAGTTCTTCTGGCACAGTAATAATCAATGGAGTAGATACATCCTTACTTTCTGATAGTGAAATGACAGCTTTTCGTCGGGACAATATAGGTTTTATATTTCAACTTTTTAATCTCTTTCCATTTCTGACAGCGGTTGAAAATGTGGAAACTCCTTTGTTACTTAGTGGAGTGCGTTCCGGATTAGCTAGAGAACAAGCCAAAATGTTATTACGTGAGTTGGGTATGGGAGATAGACTCTATCATCTTCCTACAGAACTTTCTGGAGGTCAACAGCAAAGAGTTGCTGTTGCTAGAGCATTAATAAATCAACCTGCTATTATATTAGGAGACGAGCCTACGGGTGATTTGGATTCTGCCACAAGTGCGGAAGTAATGGATCTGTTTCGTCGAATAAACAGAATTAATAATCAAACTCTTGTTCTTGTAACACATAACCGATGGATTGCTGAAAAATGTGATTATATTGTTCATATGACTGATGGAATGATTTCACATATTGAAAAAAGTCTATTAAATTCTAGAGGAGAGAAACAATGAAAGCTTATTTTGGGGCTTTAATAGATAAATCAATCTCAAAACAAAACTCACAATTAGCTGATAAAATAGAAAAAGAGTTTAAGAAAAAAATCAAAAAAACAGCAGTAAATAAAAAAGAACATAACACTTTCTTATTTTTAGGAGCAGAAAAAAATCTCGAAAAACCAATTTCAATAGAGACCTATGAAAAAATTGAAAACAGCATTTCATTTTTGCTTCAAGATTACTATAATAAAAACAAAACAAAACTAAAAAAACTTCTAAAAGAAAAACAAGAGCTTAGAGAAACTTCTGAAATTGTAAAAGATTTTTTAAAGGTAATTGATTCAAAACTCCCTAAAACCTTTGAAATAAATCTAAAAAAATTATTATCAGATTTACCCAATCAATACTTCGAAATCCAAAAAAATAGCATGACCATGATTTGGAATTTGAATGAAACTAATGAAACAAATATTCTACTTTCAGGATGTAACAATAGAAAATTTACTATAACTAACGAAAACGTAATCGATTTTGAAGAGATGACTGATAAACTAGTTATAATGAATTTCTTTTTAGTTTTCCTAGATCCCACGTTATCAAATTTAAGAAATATGAATCAGGTATTAGAGAGATTAAGTTTAGGTCTCCAAGGAAGACATTTCAAAATTAATGACAACTTGATATATGCCAAATTGCACTTCGAGACTATTTTGATGAAACAAAATATGGAGTAAAAACTGTAAATTCACTGGAAGAATTTAAACTTACAATGTTGCCATTGGCTGAATTAAGCTCAGATCTTTTTATTGAAGCTGAATTATTAAAAATGTGGTTAGACTTTTTCGGTTCAGATCTCCCGTATTTTACTTTTCAAAATAGAATATTTAGTAACTTTATTCCTAAAAATATAGAAACCTCTAAAGAAAACATCATCTCAGTTCGGGGTCTTATGAAAGATTACAATCTAGGAAAAACAACAGTTTATGCTCTAAGAGGAATAGATCTTGACATCAAAGAAGGTGAATTTGTCGCAATTGTAGGCAATTCTGGAGCAGGAAAAACTACACTACTAAATTGTATGGCTAGCTTAGATGAACCTGATTATGGGTATGTTCTGTTTAAGGGAAAAAACATTCATAAATTGAGTGATAATGCTAAATCAAAAATAAGATTACTTGACATGGGATTTATTTTTCAAAGTTATGCATTACTTCCACATTATGACGCTAGAGAAAATGTTGCTTTACCTGCCGATCTTGCAGGTTTTAGTAAAAACTTGAAAGAAAGAATAGAAAATCTTCTAAAAGGTGTTGGAATTGATCAACAAGCAAAACAATATCCAGCACAACTCAGTGGTGGTCAAATGCAACGTGTAGCTATAGCAAGAGCATTAACAAATCGTCCTAAAGTATTATTTGCAGATGAACCAACTGGAGATCAAATTTTTAATACTGAATTGGCCTATTATCTTAAAAATTATATTTTATAGCAAATCAAGTTTTCAAATAATTTGAAAGGTTGAAAAGTTATGATCCATTTTTTCCAAAATTATGGATCAATGTTGGAATAGTAAATCTTGCTTTTATCAAATTCAATAATTCTCTTTAGAGTCGTGTTAAAGTTAGTGGTTTATTGCAATTTTTGCATACAAGTCTTTTTCCTTTTAATGATCGTAATCTATATGAAGTCACTCGTCCACAATTGCTGCATTTTGAAAATCTTAGTTCTTTTCCTTCTCTTTTTTTGATTGAATGATTCAAAGAAAGAAAAGGTCTGTTACTTTCATTTGACGGCATCTATTTAACTCCTTCAGGAAGATAAGGAATTATGCAATAAATTTTTTCAGAATTCACAATAAGTATCGAAAATATTATTTTGTCATATCTTTTGCCTTCTATTTAATTCATATTATTTTTTCTTAAAAATTCCTCGTTATTACATAAATGCTAAGAAGGTTGAATAACTACAATATGCTCAAAATCCTTGGAGGTCATATCCATAGAATCTAGAGATTACAACAAGAATTACAATTGTAATCCCAGCACTTAACGAATGCAAAGCTATGGGAAAAGTATTGAATGGTATCCACAATGCAATGGTTGATTATACATATCAAGTATTAGTTGTCGATGGGCATTCAATTGATGGCACTGATCAAATCGCAAGAAGGATGAATGCGGTAGTAATTTACCAACAAGGAAGAGGTTATGGAGATGCTTTGAAAACAGGCTTTCTTTACGCTAAAAAACGTTTGAGAGCTAAAATTATTGTAATGATGGATGCTGATTTGACTTATGATCCTAAACATATACCTGAATTAATAAAACCAATTTTAGAAAATAAAGCAGATATGATTGTGGGTAATAGATTTGCTGATATGCACCAGGGTTCAATGACTATAGTTAATAAATTTGGTAACCGAGTGCTCTCTTTAGTGGCTAAATTAGCTCTTGGACTGAAGGTTTATGATACTCAGAGTGGAATGAGGGCATTTAGATCAGAATTATTAGATTATATGAATTTAGTTGCTGTTGGTATGCCTTTAGCAATGGAAATGTTAGCAGAAGCAGTTTCTGCTGGAGCTAGAATTTGTGAGGTGCCTATTA
>JARRMA010000019.1:4199-21448 GCA_037386505.1 Candidatus Bathyarchaeota archaeon | reverse complement strand
AGAAGAGATTATTGTTGTTGATCCGATAGATAAAGGAAGAAATGTTGCTGCTGCCGTTCGAAAAGAAAGACTCGATGAATTTGTTGCTGCCTCAAGAGCATTCTTGAAAAAACCAGACATTAAGTTCTTTTATCCGGATGAAACAATAGCCTTTAGCGAAGAAGAAATAGTTGAAAGAATCAATATTCGGGGGTCTACTATGGTTTTAGTTACCTTTGAGGGAATGGAATCAGTACCTGACGTTCTTTGGGGACAATTGTATAGATCTCTTAGGTCATTACAAAAAATCATTGAAAAGAATGATTTTAAAATTTTGAATAGCGGTGTTTGGAGTGATGAAATTAAATGTCACATGTTTGTTTTTGAGTTAGAAAATCGTTTTCTTCCAAATATTAAATATCATTTGGGTCCCCCATTACAAAAGATTCAAGAATGTGAGAAGTTTTTACTAAAATATTTAGGATCTGATTTTATTGTTTCTGGACCCCGTTTAGGAAATGGACGTTGGGTAGTTGACTTAAAAAGGGAATTTACTGATGTTATAGATTTACTTAAAGAAAAATTACTAAATGATAAAAATGGAATAGGTTTAGCTGATATTGTTTTGGAAGCTGTTGATTCTTTAAAAATTTTTGTAAATAAAGATATCTTAAGTTTTTATTCTGAAAGCCTCGATTTTGCTAGATTTCTAACAGAATATATTAAAGGCAGACCAAGTTGGCTTAACTGAAAAAAGAAAAATTAACGCTGTGTATTTTTAGTAAGCATACAAGTTTCCGTAAGGACGAGACGAAACTGGAATAAGTTTATTGAATTTGCTATCCAAGATTTTTTCCGCATCTAAATCAAAATAGCTACAGAATTCATCAACTAAACTTCCTAGAACTCTATGATCTTCCTCTGAAAATTCTACAATTGCTACCTCTTCCCCTAAATGGCGAACTTCTCCTCTGATGTACATTGTCCCTCCATGCATTCCGGTGCCAACGAAATGCGCGTTATGTTTTTGATCTTTCACATTTAATCCTAAAACTGCTAGCACTCCTCCAGCCATATATTCTCCTAGAAAATCCTGTGCAGTTCCCCCGATGACTATTGCTGGTCTTTTGCCAAGATATTCTTTCATATGAATCCCCACGCGATATCCTGCGTCGTCTCGAATGAAAATTTTACCCCCTCGCATTGAGTGCCCAACTAAATCACCAGCCCGTCCGTGAACAACTATTTTACCATGATCCATCGTGTTTCCACACGCGTCTTGAACATTTCCATGAACGGTGATTTTTGGACCTCTCATAAATGCTCCTAAGTCGTTACCTGGTGTTCCATAAATATCTATATTTAAATGGTCATCGAGGTCTGTCCCAATATAACGTTGACCATAAACGTTATGGATTTCTATTTTTTCAATATCATTTCCGTCCAGACTCCTAAGTAAAGAGTTGAGATCTCTATAGTATAACCCAGTGGCATCAATCTTGGCTAAATTCTTGGTTATACTCAAATTTTCTGGTTTATTGTTTATTACTTCTTTTAGTATCATCTTTTTATTCTCCTACCATTCGAACTCCTAAAATTTTCAATTCTTTATCAGTCAAACCTACTCCTCTGAGAACCAAACGGTTTCCTCGTACACTTTCAATTGCATTAATTCCCATTCCTCCCATCATTTCCATAATTTCTAGGCTCCATCCTCGTAGAAGACCTACTAGTCTTTTTGCTCCAAGATCGGGATTAATTCTCTTGGTCAACCATAGATCTGTCGTGGCTATTCCCCAAGGACACTTACCTGTGTAACATTTTTGACAAACGGTGCAACCTAAAGAAACCAGGGCTGCAGTTGCAATATAACATGCATCAGCTCCTAATGCAATTGCTTTTAGAACGTCGGCGCTACTCTTTATTCCACCTGCTGCAATAACTGATGCTTTATGTCGAATGCCTTCATCTCGTAATCTCTGATCAACTGCTGCAAGAGCCATTTCAATTGGTATACCTACATTGTCTCGTGTTATTCTAGGTGCAGCTCCCGTTCCTCCTCGTATTCCATCCAAAACTACAGCATCAGCTCCTGCTCGAACAATACCACTAGCAATTGCAGCTGCGTTATGTACTGCGGCAATTTTAACGAATACAGGTTTTGTATAGTCTGTTGCTTCTTTTAGAGCATAGATTAGTTGCCTGAGGTCTTCTATAGAGTAGATATCATGTTGAGGTGCTGGAGAAAGAGCATCTGTCCCCATTGGAATCATTCGAGTTTGAGAGATTTCTGCACTAACTTTTTCTCCTGGAAGATGGCCTCCAATTCCAGGTTTTGCTCCTTGACCAATTTTGATTTCTATTGCTGCACCAGCATCAAGATAATCAGGGTGAACTCCAAAACGGCCAGATGCTACTTGAACTATAACGTGTTTTCCATATTTGTATAGACTTTTTTCAAGTCCACCTTCTCCTGTATTATAGTATGTACCGTATTCACTGGCTGCTCTGGCCAATGATTTATGGACATTAAGGCTAATTGAACCATAGGACATTGCAGAGAACATTATTGGTGTCTCAAGCATTAGCTGAGGAGCTAATTTGGTTTTCAATACTGCTTCGCCACTGCTAAAATCGAGATCAAGTTTCTCTGGTTTTGATCCAATGTATGTTCTTAGTTCCATTGGTTCTCTGAGTGGATCAATTGAAGGGTTTGTGACTTGACTTGCGTTTAGGAGAAGTTTATCCCAGTAAGTTAGGTTTGGTTTGTCGCATCCCATTCCAGTTAGGACAACTCCCCCAGTTTCGGCTTGCTTTTTTATACCTGTAATTACTTCTTGATTCCAGTTTGCGTTAGATCTGTAATGATTTGGATTTTTGCGTATTGTTATTGCTTGTGTTGGACAGAAAGTAGCACATCGTTGGCAGTTGACGCAGTTTTCATTCTTGCTATACATGCAGTCATCTTCTTCATCATAGCAGTGTGTTTCGTAGCTGCATTGATTCATACATACTTTGCAGCGTATACAGCGGTCTTGGTCTCGTTCTAGTATATATTCAGGAGAAACATAACTTTTCATATCATATGCCTCCTAGGCTTTGGCCTCCAACGAATTCAGTTTTTTGAGTCGTCCTATTACCGGTTCTCCTCCTCTTGGACTCCATACTTTATCGAGAATTGGCGAGACTAAACGGATAGCTGCTTCTTCCGATGAGAGAAATAGGTAATCTCCTTTTTCTGCTGCTGTTAGCGGACGAAGTTTAATTCTGTCTGTTAATCCGATCATCTCGCCTTGATGAGCAACTATAATTGTGAATGGCCCATTCATTAGGAGACTGCCATATGTTTCTCGTAAAGCTCTTAAAACGAGTTTAGTCTGTGGTTTCATTTTTGAGATTTCTGACCATAGTGGGGGAGCTAAAATCTGAGAAACTGTTTTTATAGGTAAATTTTGACGTCTCATAAGAAGGTCAAATGTGTAGGCCATTACTTCTGTGTCAGTTTGCATTGTGCATTTGTATCCGAACATCTCGAGGTAACGTTTATTGATTCCGTAAGATGAGATTTCACCATTGTGGACTACAGTCCAATCTAGCATACTAAAGGGGTGAGCCCCTCCCCACCATCCTTGAGTGTTAGTTGGAAATCTTCCGTGACCTGTCCATAGATATCCTTTATAATCTTCTAAGCAAAAATATTCAGCTATATCTTCTGGGAATCCAACACCTTTGAAAACTCCCATATTCTTTCCACTTGAAAATACGAAAGCTTTTCCAGTTTTGGTATTGATTTGTGTAACTTTTTCCATTACATAATCATCAGGGGTCTGATTTTCTAATTTGGAAATTTTAGGATGAACGAAGTAACGCCACATTATTGGTGGATCTGACACATTAGCTTCTTGTGTTGGCATCTCTTCTTCATTAAGGATGTTAAAAGAATCGTTAATCAGACGTGATGTTTTCTTTTTGGCATCTTTATCAAGGAACATTATATGAAAAACATAATCATCCTTATATTCTGGGTAAATGCCATAAGCTGCAAAACCTCCTCCCAGTCCGTTACCTCGGTCATGCATGTTAGCCATAGCTTTTATGGGATCTTTCGCTGAGAAACGTTTTCCCTGAAGGTTCATCATGCCAAATATTGAGCATGCATCGACAACCTTCTCGTCATTGTAAGGATTGTTAATTTTATTTAGATTTTCCATATTAATTCACCACAAACATTTCTTGTCGTACACTTTGCGGAAGTGAAACTATTCCGAAATCTTCTGAGAGAAGGCTATCTTTGATTTCGCTTACATCTACATGGTTTTTTAATAACCTAAATAGAATTCCAGCTTTTTCAATTCCTCTTAAGAAAATAAAACCTACAATAATATTATTCTTGAGCAGTATCTTCTTGTAAATGGTTTTTTCAGGTTTAAGATCAATCATTTCTTCATAATCGTTCATATTCTCAGGATTTATATTACCAACTGCGATGATTGGTAATTCAAAATACTTCAAGGAACTCATTATAGTTCCCCCTTCGTATTCTACATTTTTACCTGTCATATTAAAGCCAGCTGCACGACCTCCAAGATAAGCAAGAGGCCAAAGTGGTAAAAGGCGGCTCTTTTCGATTAGGAAGTCATAGGCTTCTGCAACATCTCCACAAGCAAATACATCAGGTATGCTTGTGCGCATAAATCTGTCAACGATTATTCCCCTGTTTATTCTTAGGGGTGTATCTTTGACAAGTTCTGTTCTAGGAATAACTCCAATTGCGACAATAACCATATCACACGGGATTTCATTATTATCGGTCATAACCACTCCTCCAACTGCTGTTGGATCATCTTTTCGACCTAAAATTCGTTGAACGGTTTGACCGGTTATTATTGTGACACCGGCATTTGTTATTACAGATTCTACAATTTCAGAAGCTGTCTTATCCAGTATTAGGTTCCATTCGTGGAACAAATGGTTTTCCACCCGTAGCAATCAGAAGTTTGTCGTAATCAATTTTATCTCCATTATCGATCTTAACCCGCTTTTTTGAAAAATCAATTTCTTTCGCTGAAACCCCACGTAGAACTTTTACGTTGTTATTCTTCCAGAATTGATCATCTCGATATTTCATTTCTTCCAGTGTAGCTTCTCTACTAACATACTCTGAAATCATAGGACGTGAATATTGAGGGACTTTTTCTTCAGAGATTACTGTTATTTTTCCTTTTTTGTCCTCTTCTCTTATAGCTTCAATTGCCCCGATTCCGCCAGCTGAACCTCCAATAATTACATATTTTGTCATATTATTCTTCCACCTCTTCGTAGACTAATGCTTCATTTGGACAATTAGCTACACACGCTGGGATTTCACGGTCGGGACAAAGGTCACATTTTGCGATAATTTTACCAGAAGAATCAGGTTTTACTGCACCATATGGGCAAACCATTACGCAAGTCCAGCAGCCTATACATTTTTCAGTGTCATGGCTTACTTGTCCGGTTTCTTTGTCTTTTGTCATTGCTCCTGTTAAACATGCTGTCACACATGGTGTATCTTTGCAATGTTGACATCTTATTGATATTGAATTTGGTTTGTTTGTTTCAATTCTTACTCTACTAACTGGTTTTGGATATTCTTTGAGATATGCTTTAACTGGATCTTTAGATTTTGAGTGTTCTATTGTACAATATACTTGACAGAGTCCACAACCTATGCATACTTCTTCTTTGACTGAAACCCGTTTCATTGTTTTGCCTTCTTTTATTCAACATAAGTAGAATTATACGGCAACCTATTGCCATATCGCAACTTACATACATGCTTATAAAGATTTTCAAACAATAAAACAAGTATGACATGTTACTTTAGGCACCTAAAACCTATTTTCGAAAAAGCGGGAATAACCATAACTAGCGAAAATAAGAAGGAAATTGACAAGAAAATTCATCAAATTGTTGGAATAGAATACAAGAATTGTTCAATCACATGGAAAGAAATAAAGAAAAGAATCGCAGAAAATGAGGAAGATTTTGTGAACACTTTGAAAAATTCGGTTAAAGATTAACTGCATTTTCTTATTTTCGAAGTGGTTTGATACATGGATACAATAGTTATTGCTTTTTTATTTTCGTTATCTGCAGGATTATCCACAGGTCTAGGCAGTCTAGTGGCATTCTTCATTAAAGATTTCAAACACATTTATCTTTCTTTGTTAATGGGTTTTTCAGCAGGTGTTCTAATACAAATATCATTTATGGAGCTTTTATTTACATCAATAATAGAAACAGGATTCCTCAATGCAAATATTGCTTTCTTCGTAGGAATCGCAACAATTGCAGTAGTTGAATTTTTTGTCCCCCATGAGTATGAAGGAGAAAAGCTAACTGAAAAACAAAAGAAAAGTAAACGCTTAATGAAAACTGGAATTCTTGTTTCAGCTGGAATAATCATACATAATTTTCCGGAAGGTATCCTGACCTTATTTGGAACCATCAAGGATCCTCATCTTGGTGTAGTTTTGTTAATAGCTATAGCCCTTCACAATATACCAGAGGGAATTTCAGTTTCTATTCCAATTTATTATGCGACGAAAAACAGAAAAAAGGCATTCACTTGGTCGATTCTCTCAGGTCTTGCTGAACCAATCGGAGCAGTCATAGGCTTTTTCGTACTTTTCCAATTTATTACTCCTTTCATGCTTAATATTGTTCTAGCTTTTGTTGCTGGAATAATGGTTTTCATTAGTTTTGATGAGTTATTGCCAATCTCATTAAGTCATGGAGAAGCTCATCTTGCAATTTCAAGTCTATTTTTTGGTATGCTTACAATGACTATTGTTCTATTTTTGTTAGGATAAAAAAATCCTTTTCCAAATTTTTCAAGTTATTATTTGATATCTCGAGTTATATGGGGTGCATTCTTTCGATTTTTGGTTGGTTTTCAATTCGGCTATTGAAGTGTAGACGATTCATTCCGAATTCATTGAGTTTTCCACATATTTGGTAAAGTGATTCTTCTACTCCAGTTAGTAGACTTGTTCCTTCTGATGTTAGGGAGTAGACTTTTCTGGGTCGATCATGGCTTAGATCCCATTCGCTTCTTATGGTTCCTTTATTTTCAAGTTCATTTAGTAGGGGATATACTGTGCTTGGTCCAAAATAGACTCCGAATTTTTTTCGGATACTTGTTATGATTCCATATCCATGTAGAGATTTTTCTTTCAGTAATCCTAGGACAACAAGGTCTAAGAGTCCTCTTACGAGTTTTATTTCGGCTTTTTTTATTGTTTGACTATTCATTTTTTTCATATTCCTGTTGTAGTTATGATCTACGCTTATACAATATGTCTATTTCTAGACATATTACAATCTTAATTATGTTTCAACTCTATTTAAAGATAAATGTGACAAAAGGTAATATCAAAGCATATTATCTTGGAACCTGTACTACACAAAATCTCATAAAAAACCTAAAATTTACAAAAAAATTACAAAAACGAACCTAACTTATATAAAAAATAGATTAATAATCAATAAGCCGGTTCAATAACAAAACTGTAGAAATGTGTAGAACAAAAGAACTACAAACTATAATTAAAAACTATCAAAATTTGACTAAATTTGCGGGCAGAGTCCAAAAGTGAACCAGAATACGATATAAATAGGAAAAAATAGAGATAATTTGAAAAAATTGATTATTTTTCCATTTTATTAGCAATATATAATAATTTTTCTTAATCTAACAAATACATCAAAACGATTTTGAAAATCTAAACTTTTTAGTAATTGTATATCTTTGTTTTTTAAAGAAAATATGAAATTCAAGTTAGTTTCACCTTTTAGTCCTTCACCTGGACAGCAAGAAGCAATAGAGAGTCTAGTCAAAGGTTTTTCTGAGAAAGAGAAACAAACTCTTCTGGGAATAACTGGTAGTGGAAAAACTTTCATAATGGCAAATCTAATTGAAAAACTTCAGAAACCAACATTAATTGTTGCTCACAACAAGACTTTAGCCGCACAACTTTATGCTGAGTTAAGGGAGTTTTTTCCAAATAATCGTGTAGAGTTTTTTATTTCATTTTATGATTATTATCAACCAGAATCTTACCTTCCAACCACCGACATGTATATCGAAAAAGATTCCAGCGTAAATGAGCAAATAGAAAAAATGCGTATGCATGCAGTTTCTAGTCTACTTAGCCGAAATGATACAATAGTCGTTGCAAGCATTAGCTGTATTTACAACTTAGGAAATCCTGAAGATTTTAAGAATATGGCAATTGACTTGGAAATTGGAAAGAAGATTAAGCGACGAGATTTTATCAAAACCTTAGTTGACATGCAATATGAACGAAATGATTTTGCTCCCGAAGCTGGCAGATTTAGAGTCAGAGGAAATGTTATTGATGTTATTCCAGCTTATGAAAAAAATATTTTACGGGTTGAGTTAGAAAACAATGAAATTGCCAAAATGAAAGAAGTAGATCTTCTTACAGGAAATTATAATGTTTCAATTGATAAGATTACTCTTTATCCAGCAAAACAATACGTTGTGCCAGAAGAGAAACTTAAACGAGCTCTTAAAGAAATAAGAATTGATTTACAGAAAAGGTTACCTGAGCTTCCCGCTCTAGAAGCTCAACGACTTAAACAAAGAACAAATTATGACCTTGAAATGATTAAAGAGCTAGGTTATTGCAAAGGTATAGAGAATTATAGTAAATATTTTGATGGACGCAAATCTGGTGAGCCTCCATTTGTTTTAATTGATTATTTTCCCAAAGATTTTCTTATGATAATTGATGAGAGTCATCAAACAATTCCTCAAGCTAAGGCGATGTATAACGGAAATTATGAAAGAAAAAAGAATCTTATTGATTATGGATTTCGTCTTCCAACCGCTTTTGATAATAGGCCTTTAACTTTTGAAGAGTTTGAGTCAAAAATGGCTACTACTCTTTTTGTTTCGGCGACACCTGCTGATTATGAACTTCAAAAAAGTGGAGCTCCCGTTGAGTTGATTACTCGACCAACGGGTCTTCTAGATCCAATTATTGAGCTTCATCCTATTGCTAATCAGATGCAACATTTAATGAGTGAAGCAAAAAAGGTGATTGAACGGGGGGATAGAGTTTTAGTTACGACCCTTACTAAGCGGTTAGCTGAAGATTTGACAGATTTTTTGGTAAAAGAGGGTTTTCGGGTTAGATATTTGCATTCTGAGATAGATAGTCTAGACAGGATTGAATTAATTAGGCAGCTTAGAATTGGCGAATTTGATATTCTTGTGGGCATTAATCTTTTGCGTGAAGGGTTAGACCTTCCTGAGGTTTCAACTATTTTTATTCTCGATGCAGACAAAGAAGGTTTCTTACGTGATGAAAGAAGTTTAATTCAGACTATTGGAAGAGCTGCAAGAAATGTTAATGGTCGCGTGGTTTTATATGCTGATGTTAAAACTAAGTCGATTAAAGGAGCAATGCAGACTACAAGTTATCGTAGAATGGTTCAGATGTTATATAATAAGAAGCACAATATTGTCCCTAAAACTATTGTGAAAAGTGTTTCTTCTAAGAAAAGACGGATTAAAGGAACTAAACATTTAGCTAAATCTGATATAAAGAAAAGAATTATTGAACTTGATGCAAAAATGAAGGCTGCTGCTGAACGTCTTGATTTTGAAGCTGCAATCGAGTATAGAGATACAATAGAAGAGCTTCAACAAGCAATTTCTTAATAGGTTAATACAAAATTTGGTATGCAAAAGGTTGAAATATATCCAGTTAGGCTTGCCTATCTAAATTATAGGAATTCTGTTAAAGTTATGCGCGATTCTATTCTTGTAAAAGGTGCAAGAGAGCACAATTTGAAGAATATAGATGTAGAGTTACCCAGAGATAAGTTAATTGTAATTACTGGACTTTCAGGTTCTGGAAAATCTACTCTAGCATTTGATACGATATATGCAGAAGGGCAGAGAAGATATGTTGAAAGTCTATCAGCTTATGCCCGTCAGTTTTTGGGTTTAATGGATAAGCCAGATGTTGATTGGATAGAGGGGCTTTCTCCAGCAATTTCTATAGAACAGAAAAGTACTAGCAAGAATCCGCGCTCAACAGTTGGAACAGTTACAGAAATTTATGATTATCTTAGGTTGCTCTATGCTCGGATAGGAACTCATTTTTGTCCAAAGTGTGGTAGTCTTATTCGTCCGCAGAGTCCTGAAAATATTACTAATTTGATAATGTCTGAAAAGAATAAAACTTTGGTTTTTTTGGCTCCAGTAATAAGAGGAAAGAAAGGAACACATGAACAAGTTTTTGATGATCTTAAGAAAGAAGGGTTTACAAAGATTAGGGTAGATCAGAAAATTTTTGATTCTGATACGATCAAAGATGAAATTAAATTAGTAAGATATGAAAAACATTGGATTGAAGCTGTTATTGATACTATAGAAATTGAAGATGATGAACGTTCTAGAATCTCTGAGGCTGTTGAGCAAGCTCTTCATATTGGCAAGGGAACAATGATTGTTATTGATAAAGAAGATTCTGATTGGGATAAAAAACGTGAACTCGAACGTTTTGAGAATGAAACAATGTATAGTACCTTTGGTGCATGTCCTAATCATCCAGATATTGTTTTTGAACGTCTAGAGCCAAGAATGTTTTCATTTAATTCGCCATATGGTGCTTGTCCAAATTGCCATGGATTGGGTGAAGTTTTGGAAGTTTCGGAAGATTTGGTAATTCCTGATAAAAGTAAATCGATTATGGATGGTGCTCTTGCAGTTTATGGAAAAATGGATTTGAGTTGGCGAGCCCAACAACTTTCGATGGTCGGTAAAAAGCATGGTTTTGACATTTTTACTCCGATAAATCAGTTTTCTGAAAGGCAGCTTCAAGTTCTTTTGTATGGAGACAATGTACCGATAAATGGTAATTGGTCTAATGGTGCTACGATGAGGATGCAAAATGGGTGGGAAGGTGTTATTCCCCAGACGATGAGGCTTTATCATCAAACTGAAAGTGAATGGAGAAAAGGTGTTATTGAGAAATTCATGAAGTCTTCTCAATGTAATGTTTGTAAAGGTAAAAGGTTGAAGCCAGTTGTACTTGCAGTTAAGATTCTTAATAAAAGTATTATTGATGTTTCTGAGCTTTCTATTGAACAGGCAATTGATTTCTTTGATATTCTTAGCTCTGAATTGAATGATAAAGAGTTGATCATTGCCCAAGCTGTGCTTAAGGGAATTAATGAGCGATTGGGTTTTCTAAAAAATGTTGGTTTAGGTTATCTTTCACTTTCAAGAGCTGCACGTACACTTTCTGGTGGGGAAGCTCAAAGGATAAGGTTGGCGACTCAGATTGGAAGCAATCTTATGGGTGTCCTATATATTTTGGATGAGCCTAGTATTGGATTGCATCAACGAGATAATATTAGGTTAATTAAGACGCTTACAAGGCTTCGTGATCTTGGAAATACTGTAATTGTAATAGAACATGATGAAGAGACTATCCGATCTGCAGATTATCTTGTTGATATGGGACCGGGAGCAGGTGTTCATGGAGGTCGGGTTATTGCTTCAGGACCACCGATAAATGTAATTAGAAACGAAAATAGCTTAACTGGAAAATATCTTTCCGGTGAACTTAAAATAGAAGTTCCTAATAATCGAAGAAAACCAATTGATTTTATTGAAGTTAGAGGAGCACATGAAAATAATCTCAAATTGTCTGTTAATCTTCCTTTGGGTGTACTCTGTGGAGTAACTGGTGTTTCTGGTTCTGGTAAAAGCACTCTTATGAATTTGACCGTAATGCCTTTTTTGAGAAAAAGTTTCGGTGAACGGGTTGATCACATTGGGAAACACGATTTGATTAATGTTCCTGATTTTGTAAAGAATGTTATTGTAATTGATCAAGATCCGATTGGTAGAACCCCAAGAAGTAATCCTGCTACTTATACTAAAGTTTTTGATGAGATACGTCGGCTTTTCGCTTCGACAAAAGAGTCAAAAGCTCGGGGATATAAGCCTGGACGTTTTTCGTTTAATGTTAAGGGGGGAAGATGTGAAACTTGTCACGGTGATGGAGTTTTACGTATTGAGATGAATTTTCTTCCAGATGTTTATGTGCAATGCGATGAATGTAAAGGAAAACGTTACAATCTTGAAACACTTAATGTGCTTTATAAAGGCAGAAATATTGCTGATATTCTTGCCATGACTGTTGAGGAAGCTGCTAAGTTTTTTGCCAATATTCCTCGAATTTCACGTAAACTTAATACTTTAATTGATGTGGGACTTGGCTACATTAAGTTGGGTCAAAGTTCTACGACTCTTTCTGGAGGAGAAAGTCAACGAATTAAGATTACTCGGGAACTTAGTAAACACAAATCGGGTCATGTTGTTTATATGCTAGATGAACCGACGACCGGTCTTCATTTTGATGATGTCAAACGGTTAATCAAAGTTCTTAATCGTCTTGTAGATAAGGGAAATACAGTTTATGTCATTGAACATAACTTAGATGTTGTTAAAAACTGTGACTACCTTATTGACTTAGGTCCAGAAGGTGGAGAATCTGGAGGAGAAGTACTTGCTACTGGAACTCCAGAGAAGGTGTCAGAAAGTTCTACTTCGTACACTGGGAAATTTATGAAAAATATGTTAAACAATGGTGTTGATAGTCAGTCTCAGAGGGAAATTTATCCCCATGATAGAGCTGTCTAATATTTCTGATTTCAACAGCAATGAAATTCCAGTAGTTCCTGGAGTTTATCTTTTTCGAGATAAAAACAACAAGATATTATATATTGGCAAGGCTGTTAATTTGCGGTCTCGTGTTCGAAGTTATTTTACTGATTCTAATCAGCCATTAAAAACTAAACAACTTGTTTCTAGGATATCTAGTATTGATTGGATAGTTGTAAACAATGAAACTGAGGCTCTTTTATTAGAGAACCGACTTGTAAAAAGACATAAACCCAAATATAATATTGATTTGAAAGATGCGAAAACTTTTGCGTATCTTGCATTAACCAAAGAGAAATTTCCCAGGTTGTTGACTACTAGAAAAGTTTCTCGAAAATTTGAGTCTTTTGGACCTTACACTGATGGGTTTACTCGACGTGATCTTAGAAAATTAGTTGGAAAGGTTTTCAAACTTCGTACCTGTAAAAAACTTCCCAAACGGGCATGTTTGAATTTTCATATTGATTTGTGTACCGCGCCTTGTGTTGGAAATGTTAGTGAGAAACAATATCAGAAACAAGTTGATGACGCAAGAGTTTTTCTTAATGGAGAATATTATCAAACTGTTAACCGTTTAAGTAGTCAAATGCAAGATGCATCAAATAATCTAAATTTTGAGTATGCTCTTGATCTTCAGAAACAGATTGGTTCAATTAAACTTCTTACCCAAAAACAGATTGTAGATAATGAACGGGGTTTTGATCAAGATGTAATGGTTTTTAGGCGATCTGGAGAGAAATTGTTTATTTTTCAGATGAGTATACGAAAGGGAGTTCTTCTTGGCAAGAAAGAGTTTTCTGTAGATGTTCAGCCACAAATTGAGCAAGAATTTTTAAAGAGTTTTTATGATGAGAATAAAATACCTCATGAAATTTTATTTTTCTTCTAAAAGGGGAGCAAAAGTCAGGTTTTTGATTCCTAAACGAGGGCAAAAACGTGAATTAGTTGAATTGGCTGAGAAAAATATTGAAGCGTCACTATCTGAAGAAAACGCAGTATCAGATTTGCAGGTTGCTCTTAATCTTCCTATTTTACCCCGTATAATAGAGTGTTTTGATGTGTCTAATTTAGGTCGGGAGCACATTGTTGCAGGTATGGTTAGATATTATGATGGAAAACCTGACAAAAGTAATTACCGAAGATTTAAAATAAAAAGTGTCTTTGAACAAAATGATTTTGGGGCTATACAGGAAGTTGTTACCAGAAGATATCGTCGTTTGCTTGAAGAAAAAGCATTGATTCCAGATTTGATTATTGTTGATGGGGGGATGGGACAGGTAAGTTCAGCTAAGTTGGCTTTGAAATCTCTTGGATTAAAGGTTCCTTTAATTGGAATTGCTAAAGAAAATGAAGAAATTTATTTACCGTATGAAAAGATCCCGAAAAGTTTTGATATTAACAGTAGAATGATGCTTCTATTGCGTCAAATTAGAGATGCTGCACACAACTTTGCGTTAAGATATAACAAAAAGAGAAGACAAATGAAAATGAAAAATGGGTTTACGAAAAAATAATTGTTACTTTTTAATCGTTTTAATCAATTATTTAACCACAAAAGTTGAATGGGAATTTGAAAATTAAACCTAATCTGATTTGTCACGAATATAATTAGAAGTTGATAAACAGTTCAATTTAGACTAGCGTTTTACAACTTCTTCCCCTAAAAATACAATGAGTTTTTTAAATTCACGATGGTATTTTGATGTGAAATTATTTTCTCAACATAATTGTGTTAAATACTTCTATATTCTTGAAATCACAAATATTATTTTAAGAAATAGATATGTTTGATTTTTTTAAAAAAAATTATTAAAATTTTAATTTTTTTCGTTGGTTTATATCTTCTCTCTTTATTTTATTTAATGCAAATAGAAGTAATTAAAATTGATTTGACAAAGTTGTTAGAGACTTCGTCGAATTTTGTTTTACAGTTTATCAACTTTTTAGGCAGCACAATTGCTTATCTGCCGTTATCAGGAAGTTTTGCTCTCGGGTTTGCATTGGGCATTATTAAAGGATAATCTTGATGGTTCAAGAATCTAAGTTAATATACTTCTGGGTAAATATTAAAGTGGGTTGAATAGTTTAATAAATTTTAAAGAATGAATTGTCAGGGATTAATTTAATGGAAAATAAAAAAAGTATTAAAACTAACGAAAAAGAGTTGGCTCAGAAAATTCTCAGAGAAGTTCCTGAATTTAATGCATTCTATTTTTTTAAAGACGAAGGTAAATACACTGGAAATTATGCTATTAGTCTAATTGTATTCTATAACATGTTATCTAAAATTGATAAAGAGGCTTTGCTTTTTCATTTCAGACGGGGAGACTACCAGAATTGGATTAAAACTATTGTTGGGGATAATTATTTGGCAAATGAAATTAATAAAATTGATAGAACTGTCACTGGAAATGAACTATTAAAGAAGCTTTGTAAAGTTATTGAAAAACGTTTGAGTGAACTTAAGCAATTATTGGCTAATGAAGAATTGTATTTGGATCGAAAAAAGTCTGAGTAAAAGTTACAATCATATCGAAGTAATATCAATTCTAATTTTTGTATTTCAATTTTAGGTAAAATCGAAAAGAGTTTTTTTGGTTGTAATTTGACTTATGAAGTTTATGCCCATTGGTTTGAAAGTTTGTTCTAATGAGGTTTTTAAATTTCGTATGTAATCATCAATATTAATTTCTTTAAAATTTTTTATTTGTTCTGTTGGTTTAACTGTGAATTTTCTTCCTTTATAGGTAAAGGGTTTTACTTTTATGAAATGCATTTTGTCTCTTTATTTTACTTTTTTTCCTGATTCCAGCAGTTGGAAAGCACATTGATACGGCTGATGAAGAGTACTTCCTTTCAATTTTTCTTTTGGGTTTTCATGAATTACTACAATATATTCCAAATCTTTCAACGGAACTTTTCCAAGTTTTAGATTTGTTACTGCTTTATTTACAACAGTTTTTATTCGTTTTTTTGCTTTAAATAAATCTGCTTCGTTTGTTACAGTTTTTAACTCTTGAATGCATTCACTGAATACATTGTTGATAAAATTTGGAGAATTTGATTTTATTGCGGTTAATCCTTTGATATCTACTGTTCCATCTTTTCTTATTCCAAAATAAGCTTTCGATGCTTGAGGTAAAACGCATATGTTATATCTTTCTTCAACAGATAAATCAAGTTTTAATTTTGTTTTTATTGTTTTCATTAGCCATTCAATTTGCTGATCATTTGGATTTTCAAGAAAAAGAGAATCTGTGTCACCATAAATAGGACGTAACCCATTATTTTTTGCTATTTTATATGCAGTTCTTAGACTATATCGGCCATATGCAGTTATAGATTCTCCCAATAATGATCTAGATATTCCATGTATTCTTATCACTACGCCATAACTTGAAACCAAAATCAGCTTAAGGAGGTCAGAAGTTGTTTTAGCAAGACTTCGCTTTTCAACAGATAGGCCCATATTCTTAGATTGCGGCTTAAACCAATGGATTCTTAGATCTTTTAAAGAACCAATTAATATGGAATAGACTCCCCTTAGTTTAGTGCAAACAAAATGATCTAATTCAGGAATTTTGTTTGTTTGACATTCTTTTTCAGAACAATCAATTGTTTCATGTGAAAGATTGTAAGAATCGATTAAGCTCGGATACATACTATCAAAATCTACTACGACTGTGTTGAAATGGATTCCTGGTTCAGGAGTTAAAGTGAGTGCCCCTTTTACTGAATGGGTTTTTTCTCCTTTTCTAAGCTCTTTTGCTGTAGGAATCAGAATATTCTTTTTTCTTAGGTAATAGTGAAAAATTGATTTTATCCATTTACTGACCTTACGATTGTGGTAGGTATCAGAGATTGGAATGTTTACTAGTCTCGCTAACATAAACATTGAATGAAGGTACTTCGAATCAATTTTCTGTTTAATTCCAAATTTTTCAAGAGAAACAATAGGTACAGGTTGAGAGCAGAGAATAAACAGTTTTTTTGAAAGTTTGTATTTCTCTGGATCATTTTTTCTTATTTCAGAAAAAGTTTTTCTAAATGTTTCTAGATCTTCTTTTGAAACCTCTAAAAAAGGATGAATTTTGTTGCCTTGAATTTTATATTGAGCTCCAAAAACTAGGTTTTTGTCATATATGTAACTTAAAACTATTGGTATGTCTTTTTCCCATGATTTACTGAATTTTCTTGATATTTTGTTAGGATCTGAGAAATTTTTTAAGTTTATTCGAACAAATTTTTTTGTCTTCCTAGTGAAAAGATCAATTTTTTCTACAATAATCGGTTCTAAATTTAACGAGTCTATAACTTTTAAGTCATCTTTAGGTATTGGATAAGGTATGAGAAAATATGGTAGATAATCTGTATCCAGAAGTTCTTTCCATTTGTTTTCTGAGGGATCAAAGAAAGTGAGCTTAATTCCTTGATCCATTTCTGAAACTTCAGCATCCAATAAATAATAAATTGTCAAGGAGCTCACCTTATTAATTCTAAATTCTCGTAATCATAAAAA
>JARRMA010000019.1:0-4135 GCA_037386505.1 Candidatus Bathyarchaeota archaeon | reverse complement strand
TTTGATTTTAAAATATGCAGACAAAAAGATTAAAGTTTAATCTCACAAATTTCTCTCATTATAATTAGCTCTGAGTTCTATATTCTTAGGTTTTGGCAATCAAATTACAATAGAAAATAGGGGTCTTTTCTTTGACAGAAACTATTTTATTGTCACCCTAACTTAGTTGACATCTTTCAAAATCCTTGTTAAGCAAAATTAATAGGTAAAATGTATCCTGCAAACTCTCCCTTTTTTCTGTATGTCCAGCCAAAATCTAAACAAATTTTTGCCTTATCTGGGGATTTATGTACAAAAGCTTTTATGATAAAAAGAAGAGGTATTTATTCAAGTTGGGTGAGAATGCCAAAAAAATTGGCTGAATATTGGTGGGACTCAATACCCGGGGTATTACAGGAATATTAACAGTTTCTAGCGTCAGCTTTAATTCCTAAAATTGTTTATTTTAGCCAAAAATATCCCAAGGCATTCTTGACTCGATGATAAAAAATAAAAAGGAAATGGAAAGTGAAAAAAATTAATTCAAAAGCAAAAATAGTTTCAATCGGAATAATTCTAGTTTTAACTCTTCTTTCTGCGTTACCGTTAACTTTTGCGCATACACCTTCATGGCAAATTCCAGTAACTGCTAAAGTTGAGGTTTCAGCTAATCCTGTAGGTGTTGATCAGACAACACTAATATACATGTGGTTAGGATATTCTCCTTTTCCAGATGCACGACTTGATAATGATTATAGGTTCCATAACTATGCTCTTGAAATTACAGAACCCGATGGTAATGTAATAAACGAGTTTTGGGAGACTATAGTTGATACGACGAACAGCCAGTTTTATCGATTTACTCCTACCAAAGTTGGCACTTATAATATTAATTTTACATTTACAGGGTTCCACTTTAATGACGTTAGCCATAATCCTTCTTCACCATATGTTAACGACACTTATCTGCCTAGTTCTGCATTTACAACACTTACTGTTCAGTCAGAACCTCTTCCTGATGCAATCTATAGCTATCCGCTTCCCACTGAATACTGGACACGTCCAATATATGGTGAAAATACAGATTGGTGGTCAATTTCATCAAACTGGTTAGGATCTGGCGCAGCAGGATACAGTGGCATGGTTGGGCCAGGTATGCAACGAACCCAATATGATGCTGTAGGACCCCTAACTAATCATATAATGTGGACTAAACCGCTTCAAAGTGGAGGAGTTGTTGGTGGAGACAATTTTATTATAAAAGGAAATACTTACTTTGAAGGTTCTGCATATATTCAAAGATTTACTAATCCTATAATAGTCAACGGAAGATTATATTATAAAGAACCACTTTCATGGCAGCCTGAAGATGGTCCAACAAACTGTGTAGACCTTCGCACGGGAGAACTAATTTGGTCTAGAATGGATGTCCCTACATTATCATTTGCTTATATATATGATGTCGAAGATCCACAACAGCATGGTGTCTATCCAGCTATTCTATTTACAAGTAACTTTGGTCAGGCATTTGATGCTGACACCGGAAATGCTCTATTTAATGTAACAAACGTTCCATCTGGATCAGCTGTATTAGGTCCCCAAGGAGAAGTCTTGAGATATGTCATTAGAAATGATGGCACTTCATCGGATCCTGATTATCAATTAGCTCAATGGAATTCTAGTAAACTATGGACAGGTACAGGATTTTCAGGAGGTCTTTCAAATGCATGGAGACCAACAATTTCAGGAACAGTTGACGCAGGGGTCTCATCAGGTCCAGACAGCCGTTATGATTGGAATATTTCAATACCATGGCGAAACGAAATGACGTCTAATCCAAGAGTTAGAGCGGCTTTCTATAATGATATAATGATACTTAGCAATGGTTCTCAATCTGTATCAGGTCAAGGTGTAATACTTCCCTACGGTTACTTTGCCGTCAACCTAAACGCTTCTAGAACAGATTACGATGTAGGAGAAATAATATGGTCGAATACAATTTCACCACCATCCAATATTCTGCAAATAGCATGGGGAGGTGCCGATCCAGATAGCCGGGTTTTCGTTGAAAATTATAGAACCACACAAAATTGGATGGGATATGACCTAGATACTGGCGAAGAACTATGGGGTCCAACCACTCCACAAGAAGACTTTGATTACTATGGTAGCCCAGGACCTGGAACTCTAGCCAATGCAATGGCTTACGGTAAAATGTATAGCAGTGCATATGCTGGAATACTTTATTGTTATGACTTAAGAACTGGAAACCTAGAGTGGACTTATGGCAATAACGGAGAAGGAAACAGCACTAATAGTGGATTTAACTGTTACTATGGCAATTATCCAACATTCATAAATGCTATCGGCAATGGAGTAGTGTACCTAGTTACATCAGAACACACAGTAGAAACCCCGATTTATAAAGGGGCAAAAGTTAGAGCAGTCAACGCTACAGATGGAACAGAATTATGGACACTTTCAGATTATACTGGTGAATTCGCAGCCATTAGTTTCGCTATCGCAGATGGATTTGCTACATACTTTAACGGCTATGATAACCAAATTTATAGTGTGGGAAGAGGACCAAGCGATATTACAGTTGAAACTTCAGATATTGCGATTTCATTAGGAACATATGCTCTAATTAAAGGTTCAGTAATGGATATTTCAGCTGGTACAAAACAAAGTGAGCAAATAGCACGTTTCCCCAAGGGTGTCCCTGCCATATCTGATGCCAGCATGGAAGATTGGATGGGGTATGTTTATCAGCAAAAACCAAGACCCCAAGATGCTGTTGGTGTTGAAGTAAGAATTCAAGTAGTTGATCCTGATGGTCAATATGCTTGGATTGGCTCAACGACAACTGATTCATATGGTAACTATGCATATTCATTTATTCCGAATAAACAAGGTATGTATGCAATAATCGCTTCTTTTGTCGGTTCTAAAGGCTATTGGGGATCAGAAACAACAACATTTTTGACGGTAGGCCCAGCACCTGCTGCTTATCCAACTTATCCGGGATATCAAGGTCCGTCAGCATCTGAAGTCGCAAATAGTGTTATAGCGAATCTTCCAGATAATGCAACTCCGCAACAAGTCGCTCAAGCTGTAATAAATGCTATGCCAGAATATCCAGAACAACAAGAAGTAACAATCCCAGAATACACAACAATCGATATACTATTGATAATACTTGTAGCAATAGCTATCATAATTGGCTTAGTATGTATAATAATGCTAAGGAAAAAATAATCAATCAATTTTCCCTCCTCTTTTTTTGGGAGTAAAACTAAAACGAAAGAAAAGGGACTGAGAAGGCTCTAGCAATGGAAAATGGAAATGATCAAAAAATAATAAAATTGTTGGTTTTTTCTTTTTCTTTAACTCAACTTGAAATCCATGCAAGGACTTCAGCAAACCCCTATCTTCTTTCAAACCTTATTTATCTTTAATTCAAGGAACTATATTTTAATTTTAAACTTCAGTGAACTTTCTTTTTTCAAAGAGGAAAAAGATTCTAAAATTGTTGACGAAAATCTCTTCACCAATATTCCACTTTTTTAATTCCTTTAATTTGGATTTAGAATAATTTTTATTTTCAAAACAAGAGGAAGGTTAGTTTTAGTAAAGGATTTCATTATTCACTTCAACTTTTCCGTTTTTAATGGGAACACCTTCTATTGCTACTCTATTTCTTCTTGCATCTGCATTTTTCTTGGGTCCTCCAAAAGTTCCGTCAGAGCACACGACACGGTGACAAGGAACAACAGGCCAAAGTGGATTCTTGTGAAGTGCATTTGCGACTGCACGATAAGCTTTTGGTCTACCTATCTTCTCTGCTATCTGTTTGTATGTACTTATTTTTCCCTTTGGAATTCTAAAAGTTGTAACTAAAACGTCTATTTCAAATGGTGTTTTATGCTTTAAGGCTTCAATAACGTCATCCTCGGTTTTGATTGATTTCAAATCCAACAGATATTCTTCCATAAAATAGTCTTTGCTTTTTTAGAAACTTAAGTCTTTATGGAATATATCAGATTGCTTTCTACTTTTAGTACGAGATTGGTAAAAAAATTTCATAGAAAATATCAATACCTAATAAAAGAAGTTGATGAACACTCTCCTGCAGACTACTGGACAACAACTCCAA
>JARRMA010000018.1:0-8766 GCA_037386505.1 Candidatus Bathyarchaeota archaeon | reverse complement strand
TCATTGTATTTGTTCTGTATGCACCATAGTTTAGTGAGTAATGCAGCTGAACTTTGCTAATAGAATCACTACCTAATGTCGATAAAACGGTTACAGTTACGTCGTCTTCTGCCTGTGGGTTTTTTGGACTATAGTTAAGAGTTGATATTGCAGAAGAACTTAGCTGATAGACTTCAAAGTCTCCGTCACTAAAGTCTGGAGGAGTCCAACCTAAAGGATTTGTTTCTGCAGTTGCTTCAACCCATATCCAACCGTAATCTCTTCCATCGTCTGGAATATCCCAATAATAGTTAGCGTTTTCATATTCTGGAAACCAAATCATTAATGCTACATGCTCTGGCGGAGACACTAAAACTACATCAAATCCTGCAGCCAAATAAATGGTAGAGCATAGGAAAGCCATGTCTTCGCAATCTCCAATAGCTACAGATTGACTTGTTTCATCAAACATATGCGCCATTTCATCTGCGTTCCAAGCCCATTCTTCTTGGTATTTGCCGTCCATTATTACGTTTTCTTCATCGTATCCATAGTCAGTCATTCTTTGAACGTATGAAAGAATCTCTTCAGCTCTTCTTGCCTTTTGGGGGTAGTCAGCTCTAAATTGCTCTCCAATACTGTATGCCAGTTCTTTATCAGTTCCAAGGGATTCATATGCGACATTAGGGAGAAAGCCGTCGTTGCCATCATAATAGTTTCTGTTAAATCCCCAACTATCATACCATTGTTCATAGCCAAAGTTTGTTCTTTTTGTGAATGTTTCACTTGGAATTCCATATACTATGCTAATTGAAGAAAAAACGAGAAAAACGATTATTGCTGCTATGAGAGGTCGCAATTAGATCGCCTTGCTTTTGCTTAAGCCAATGGTATGATTAGACTTCCGTAAATAATTAGTCCCAGAAATACTTCATAACCAAAAAGGAACAGACCAACTGCAGTAGGAGATTTGTTTACGTCATCCAGATCTATACCGAATGGTGTTAGTTTGGCGAAGATATAGTAGAATAGCCATCCGAATAGCAAGCTTACTAAAAAGCTTAATATTACAACTAATAGACGTTGAAAATTAAAGTAGGAACTAATTAACACAGATTGCCCCAGGAAGAATGGATTAACCATTGAGCCATATACGACAAGACCAGCGAAGATGAGGAAGCCACTTACGAATAGGCTTGTGCCTATTGGGTCGCCTTTTAAGATTTTAAATTCTGAGATTTTTGTGGTTATAGTTGTTATTGCTCTTATTGCTATAACTCCGAGTGTCATACAAATTAAGCTAGAAATAAATGCACGAACAAACCAAAGCAACAAAGATGAAATAAAATCTGTGGGTACTGCCAATCATTTCACCTTAATACCCGTAATCTGCGTAGAAAGCTTATAAAGATATTTAGTTTGTTTTGGAATTAAATTTTTTTAGTCTTAAGAATTTTGAGATTAAAACGATAGATTACTTTTAAAAAAATGGAGGGTAGGGTTAGTTATTTGTTAGCCCTAAAGGACAAACACTAGTAATCCGAAGCCTATGACAGCTAGAATTGCTACTATTATGACAAATATTATAACAGCGATTATGGCGATTACAAACGCTTTCAGCCAACCACAGTCAAAGAAGTGTTTGATCAAAGCAAGCCATATAACAAACATAATAATGGCTGCCACTAGACCACCAATGTAAGCGTTGACTACAGCGCCAATAATTGTACCCAAGACAACTATCCAAATAGCATCAAAGAACTTTGCTTTATCTCCACCGACAAGAGCTCTTCCAGCCAGCCAAAGAACAGGAGCGAGAATTATAGTGCTTACTACAATTTGTATCAGTAATTCAACAAGATCCATTCTTATTTTACCCCTAGATTCTATTATCTGAATTAGTTTTTAAAATTTTTGAATAATTAATTCTTCAACAAACCTCTTGTTTAGGGTTATAATTTTAACATTAAAAGGGGTTAATCAGATTCATTTTTATTTTTCTCTAAATAGATAGTTTGTGTTGGATAGGGCATTACTATTCCTTCTTTTTCGAAAGCGTCAATCATTCCAAAGTTGATTTCTTGCCTCGCATTCATATATTTTGTATAATCTGAAGTGTTTACATAAAAAACTACTTCAAAGTTAAAAGTGAAATCTCCGAATTCTGCAAAATGGACGCGATTAAATTCAACTAATTTAGTATTCTTAATAATTTTTTCAATTATTTTTGGGATTTTCTTTAATTTATCAAGAGGTGTATTAGCAGCTACTCCAAATCTGAATACAACTCTTCTTTTTTTGAGTTTCTTGAAATTTTGAATGCTAGTAGTTGTAAGTTCTCTGTTAGATATTACTAGTTCTTCTCCTTGCAGAAGTTGTAATCGAGTTGATCTAAGTCCAATTTTTTATACAGTTCCAGAGTAGTTATCAACTGTAATGAAGTCTCCAACTTCAAAAGGTCTGTCAAAATAGATTAGAAAAGCACTAAATGCGTCTCCTAAAATATTTTGAAGAGCTAATGCAATTGCGATTCCGCCTACACCGAGTCCAACGACTATTCCAGAAAGGTCTACATTAAATACTGCCATGATTGCAAAAAGAGCAAACAGGTATATTATTGCTCTAATAACCTGTTTTAATATTGCAAGAAGATGTTCGCTCATTCTTTTTTCTTGTTTTGCGCGTTCTCCGAACCAATTTATTAGAACATTTAGAACTCGTACGATTATGAAGGTTGCAACGAGTATTTGAGCAACAGAAAATATGTGAGAAAGGGTCTCTACAAATGGATCTAACAAAGAAAGAGGTTGTAATCCATAGTGTAATCCCAAAAGAAGTGAGAGGAGAATAATTGGAGCTTTTATATTTTGGAGAATTTGATCATCTATTTTTGTTTCTGTTTCTTTTGCCCAATGTATAAGATATTTTTTAAAAATTGAGTAAACAATCCAGCCAATTATCAGGGCTAGGGAAAAAATAATTAATGAAGCTAATATTTCGCTTTCAATTTGTCCTAAATTTAAATGAGTTTGTAAGAAATTAGGAAATCCTGATACCAAACCATTAACCTCGGTTTAGGTCATGAATAATTAAAGTTTAATTAAATAAATTTAACATATTTTTTAAAGATTAAATTATTGTTTTGTTAATTGCTACTGAAACTCGATCTCCGACTTTGAAGTCAGATTTCTCATATTCATCTAAAGTTATTTTAATTATTGTTGCAAAATTGCCCATCATTTGTTTAGAAAGTATGTTTCCAAAGTTTTTCATCATATCATTCATTGATGTAAAAGCCACCATTGATGGATTATTCATTTTCTTTTGAGGACCACGAACATCAGAAGGATCTTTCAGCGTAATCATTACTGAAGGGGATCCATCAGGTGCAGCACTAATCTCAGTAATCACATAGTCTTTTGTTAAACTCATTTCTTTAAATCTCAACATTAAGAATGTATAGTCATTTTTATTTTTTCTGTTTAATAATTAGTATAAAGTTATTTTGAAAATCTTGAAAGTCGATTATTTCCAAGGGAGGTTTTTATACCGGCAAAAGAATGTTGTTAATAGGTGATATTAAATGTCTCATTCAACAGCAGATATGGGTGACACCCTCATAAAACTTATTGATAAATTGGCTGGAAAAGGTTCAGATATTAAACTTAGTTTCCAAGATCTAACATTAGATGCAGGATTATTAAAGGCTAAAATCAATGGTTCAATTGTTTTGGATATAGAATACGTCGCAGAAAAATAATCTGGGAACAAATGGTAAAAGTTTGCAACCAATAACATTACTAACAAGTATACTAAAATCTGGACAAATCGGCGTATCTGCAAATAATAATCAATTAATTCAGCTATCAATTAATAACAAAAATATAGATTTGAACATAATCGATCACAGATTTCTAATAGATTTACTTAAAAATGATGGACAAACTAAATCTTTTCTTCAGTTGTTAGCTCAATTAAAGACTTTAGCTGAAGATCTGAAAGATCAAAGGATAACAATCACATTATCCTTTGAAGGTTCCACTTTGGTTACAATTGGTTCAGATGCAAAAGCAAACTTTTCGCGGTTTATTACTGGAACAAAACAAATTGAAATTAATAATCTACAAAAATTAGTAAAAATTGCTCTTTTCTAAGATTCTAAATCGGTTTGTTCTGAAATAAAATGTAATGAAATCATTTATTTAAAAAACAAAACAACTGAACTTAACCCTTAAGGTTTTGGTTCTGATTTTACTATTTTAATAAGATCTTTTGTCCAATTTTGTATCGTATTTAGATTTCGAGTATCATATTGTTCAGATTTTGTTTCTTTGAATCCTGCTTCTTCAAGTTTTGGTTTAAGTGATTTCATTGTTTTTCTAATAAACCATGACATTTTGTTAAAGTCATAAATTCCTCCAAAAAATCCCAAAGCTATAGGTTTAAGGCTATATTGGTTTGATTTTTCTTCAAGATATTTTCTTTTTGCATCTGTCATTTCCTTTATTTTTTCTTCGCCCTGACTTAATGGTTGGGCACTGCCACAGCATACAAAAAGGGCTACTTTCTTTTTTGATAATTCTTTTTTGAAGTTTTCAAGAAATTTCTCTGGTTCTTTAGTCCATCTTCCCATTTTGATTCCGCTTCCAACTATTATTAAATCAAATTTGTCTATGTTTTTGATTTTGTCTTTTTTGGCATTAATCAATTGGACTTTGAAATCTTCTTGTCTAAGAATATCAGTTATAATTTTAGATGTATCCTCAGTTGCTCCATATCGAGTCCCATATGCTATCAAAACTTTGGTCATATTCTACTGCCCCACGTTTTGTAATTGTTTTTCAGTATTTAATTTTATTTTGAGATGTACACAAAATTCAAAAGGACAATTGTTAATAATTTTAATAGGATATTAGGAATGAATTAATTTAAAGGTGAAAATGATTGGAGACTGTTGAGACTGTTGAAACTGGAATTCCAGGCTTAAATGAATTAATAGGCGGCGGTTTACCTGAAGGACGAGTTATTTTACTTGTCGGAGGACCAGGATCAGGAAAAACCATTTTTTGCTCTCAGTTCCTATGGAAAGGAATAGATGAATTAGAAGAAAGTGCAATTTTTGTGAGTTTAGATGAAAGCAAAAGACATTATTTCGCTGAAATGAAGAATTTCGGTTGGGATTTCAAAAAGGCTGAAGAAGAAGGAAAGTTTGTCTTTATTGACGCTACAAGAATGTCCAGATCTGCAGCTTTAAGCGCAAAAATGGCTGGAGATAATGAGAGAAACAGTTTACGATTTAAGCAGTTGCCAATTGATCGATTAGTTGAAACGATAGAATCAGAGATACATCGAATTGATGCTAAAAGGCTTGTTGTTGATACTCTGGCAACACTTTTTCAACGATTTCCTGATCCGATTGAGCGAAGAGTTGCTTTGGTGGATTTGTTTGAGTCTCTAGCTGATTTAGAGATCAGTACTATATTGACTTCTGAGTTAGGTCGTTTAAGTCTTGAGAATCGAGAAGTTTCAGTTGAAGAATATTTGGCTCATGGCGTAATTCTAACTCAGACTTTGTTTTCTAATGGTGTTACTTCAAGAGCATTGCAGGTTGAGAAAATGAGGGGAGTTAGTGTTAATCCAAATATTGTTCCATATACAATCGACAGAAATGGTATTGAAATATTCCCAGAAATAACATTGTTTGGGGGTACTTGATTAGCAATAATCAGGTATATTTTCAAATGCAAACCTTTTAAGGAATATAATCTAACATATCTTTCTGGGGGATTTATATGATTATAACAAGTTGTAAACCCTACGGAATTATTAGGGGAATGCTCAATAAATGGAAAAAAACTGGAATTATTTCCTGTAATTCTTGTGCTCGAGCTTGTGAAACAGGTGGCAAAGATAAGATGGAAGAATTGGCTGCAAGATTAAAAGATGATGGATATAACGTTGTAGATACTGCCTTAATTCCGATGGCTTGTAATCTTGATTTAGCTAAAAAGCCTCAATTAGAAGCAGATGTTTTAGTTATGCTAACTTGTGATTCTGGGGTTGAAACGTTCAGAGAGCTTTATCCATCTAAAAAAATTGTTGATGCATGCATCACTACAGGTGTTGGAGCCCGTGATGGTAGCGGTGACATATATTTGATGAGAAAATTCAAGGATTAGTCAATCAGATTATATTTCAATTAAATGAAAAGTTGAGTTAATTTTATATGGCTAGAGTTTTTTCTGCCAATTTTTTTCCAGCTTCGTAACATTCTTTGCAGAACTGATCTTCCGTTGAATTATCAGGTATAGGATTAATATGTGCGATAACCTTTTTGTCCATGTTGAATCCTAATTTTTTCATTTCTTCATGAAGGTTTTCTATACATATTCCGTTGTCCCAACTGTATGATCCAAAGGCTAAACCAAATTTTTTTCCACAGTCCAATGATCCAGATGCTATGGCTTGATTGATGTTTGCCAAAAAGACCATAATTTCAAGTGTAATATATCCGTTGTGAGAAGGAGATCCGATTGCTACTGCATCAGCTGTTCTTAAAATAGATGTCGAAGTTGAACTATCTACTTTTTCCAAAATAACATTGATACCTTCAATTGATTTTGCTCCTTCCACAATTGTCTTTGCCATATTTTCAGTATAACCGGTTTTGCTATCAAAAATTACAAGAAGATCAGGCACTTTTTTTAAAATCCCCTTTTTTAGTCAATATCAAATATTTTAGTTATAAGATTAACCATAAATTTTATCGTATAAGAAGTCGAATTCCCTTTAGCAATTTGATATAGAATTACTAGAACCCATTATAATTTTCAATATTAGTAATTATCAAAATTGATTTTGCGGCATAAAGGATACAACCATTAATTTTGCTAAATATAAATAATCTGATTTTGTGATTTCAAAAATATCTGACCCATAAGAAATTAAGTCACACTCACAATCATTCTGGTATTTCTTTGGGTGTGAGGCTAATGGATAAGATTAAGGTTGAAGGAAAAAATAGTAGGCATAAAGTTTTGCTTTATGCTATTAGTACATGTCCTTGGTGTAATAAAGAGAAGAAGCTTTTGAAAGATAATAATATTGAATTTGAGTATGTTGATGTAGATTTATGCAGTGATGAAGATTATGAAGAAATAAAAAAAGATATAATAGACCGGGGAGGCCGTTTTAGCTTTCCAGCATTAATTGTAAACGATAAAATTTTGATTAATGGATTTAAAGAAAAAGAAATAATGGAAGCATTAGAAAAATAGTAGTTGAAATCAGCTAATTGACTCCATTTAATATAAAAATTGGTTGGTTATTTTAATGCTTTTTTGACTTTTTTAACTGCCTTTTTTCCTACTTCTGCTCCTTCTTTGGCAGCTTTTTTACTTACATCTACACCCTTTTTTCCTACATCTTTGCCAACATCAGCTGCCTTTTTTCCAACCTTTTTTGTCTCTTTAACAGATTTTTTTGCAGCTTCTTCAGTTTTATCTTTAATTTTTTTAAACAAAAAATCACCTCCCTCTTTTGTTTAATAATTTTTTAATTTTTATTTTCTTTTTGCATACCAAATAACTTTCATATGATGAAGGTCGCTTTTTGCTGGTTTATAATTCTCTGTACCTTTGAAGCTTGCATAAACCTGAATCTTGTTATCCCAAAAATCTCTTTGCGTTGCTTCCCAATTAATAGAATAAGTTCCATCGTTGTTTGTTGCACCTGAAGCCAAAAGATCGTCTCTTAAAAATGATCGATCTCTTTCCATAATATAAATTTCAGCGCAGCCTATTCCCTCCATTGTATCATGTGCAGTCAATTTTCCAGTAAAAGATACTGTAGTACCAGAATCTACTTGTTGAGGTAAAGAATTTAACAATAAAACGGTGTCATTTACACCCATTGCAGGTTCTTTACAAACCTCTTCAATGCCTGCATACTCATCCCCTTTAGCTCCTGCTTTAGGAACTGTTGCTTTAGTTACTGTTAAATCTTCGATTTCTGCATCACAACTTCTTTGTACAGCATCAATTCCATTTAATACACCTTCTTTGGTCTCGTATCCTTCACTTGCGGCAATAATTTCTCCATTAGATGCCTTCAAATGAAACCTAAACTCATTAGAAACATCAGTGAAAATCTCATATTTTGGATTGGTTAGTTTTTCCATATCTTTTGTTTGATCTTCAACATGAGAACTACAATTATTTTGAACAGACTTAACACCATTCATACAGGCAGCTTTACTTTCGTAAGCTTCACTAACAGCTACTATTTTGTTGTTAGCAGCTCTAAGCCGGAACCTATATTTTCCAGCCATATCTTTGTAGACTTGATATTTTGCAGTCAAAATAAATCACCAAATTAACTTTATACAATTTAAGCAAATAAACTTTTCAAAGATTCAACAAAATCATAATAATTAAAACAATAATTTCTTTTTCCAAAAAATAAAGTTTAGATTTTGATAGTGAAATGAAGTAAATTAATACTTATGTTTATAAAAAAAGATAATGGTGGGGTTATTTGATTCCCCATTTTTTGGTGATCTTAACTATTATAAAGATTACAAATGCAACAATAATGAACGTTATTAGTGCCACTAGAAAGTTACCTACACCAAATTCTTGGCTACCGACGGGAACAGTTAGAGTTGACAAATTATCCATACCAGGCAAAGCTAATCCGATGATTGGCATAATCAAATCAGAAACCATCGACTGCACTAACATACCAAGATATAAGCCTAAAATGAAAGCCACAGCAAGCCCCATAACT
>JARRMA010000017.1:3657-13440 GCA_037386505.1 Candidatus Bathyarchaeota archaeon | reverse complement strand
GTAGATCAAAGGCAGATTTAAACCAAGAATTTTTTCCATAATAACCAAATGTCCAGAACTTGATACTGGTAACCATTCGGTTAATCCTTGAATTAAGGCCAGAATTAAAATATCAATTTCTGTTACCATGAACTTATTCCCGTTTGTCTTCCTAGTTCAATAATTAAAATCTATGATATCTGATATATCCTTTAAAAAATGTTCCAACTAAATTAACTTGATGTAATGGAGCCTCGGGCGGGATTTGATCCCGCGACCAACAGCTTACAAGGCTGCCGCTCTACCGGGCTGAGCCACCGAGGCATAATCACCTTTAGAGCTTGCTATAGTCCTATTTAGGACTAACCTATAGATTTTCCGTTTCTGATAACAAAAAAATAATAAATAAAAAGATTGATAATTCGTTTTATTCAATGAACATTTCTGGTGAAATATAGTTTCCTTTCTTTTCTTTGGCATTGAGGAGTCGTTCATATTGTTGGTTTAATATCCAAAAGACAGCTTCAGGTGTATATGTAACGTTCTTTTTATAGAATTGTCTCACTCGTTTTATTTTTGCCATATTTTCTGGGATTCGAATAGTAAACTGTTGAATATATTCTTCTTTTCTGTATTCTTTGTCCCTGATTGTTTTAAAGAGTTTTTTTAAATCTGAATATTTCGGAACGTAACCTGTTGGTGTTTTAATTGCATCCACTTCATTGTGGACTCGAAGTTCCATCCATTTTATCCAGACATGTTTGTCTTTAGGATCATTAAGATAATTTCCTTTATTATCTTGTAAGAAATAATTAACTCCGAAAACAACGGGTGGATTATCCACTTTTTTTCCAAATTCAAGATTGTTTCTAACATTTTTACCTAGAGGAATTGAAATAAAATCTTGGATACTCATCATGTTAATCTCAGGAATGCCTTCTTTTCCGATTGTAGCAAAAGTTGTTTCTGTTTCCAAAGAAGCTCCATACGCAATAATTCCATGTTCCCAATCAAAGCTTTGTTGAACTGGCACATATGCTTTGGTATCTCGTCCTCCATATAATATTCCCTTAACTTCAACTCCTAATGGATTGTCTAATTCAGGATCACAATTTTCCAACGCTTTGAGATTAACTGCATATCGAGCATTTTTATGAGCTGGTGGGATTTCATTTTCTTTATCATCTTTTTTTCCTTCATACCATTTTCCTGAAAAATTAATTCCTTCTTTAGGGAGTTCACTTCCCATTCCCAACCAATATGGTTTTTTGTCTTTAATTAAAACATTTGAAAATATTATTTCACCTGGATTATGAAGAACTTTGAAAATTGAAACATCATCTATTGGATTTACATCTTTTATGATGCCAAAAATACCTGCTTCAACATTGACTGCTCTTGCAACACAATCTATCTCCTTAATATAGGCAATATCATCACCTAGAATTGTTTCTCCAGGTAACATTGCTGTAGATGTTTTTCCACATGCACTTGGAAATGCACCGGCAAAATATGTTTTCCGACCATTAGGACCATGGACACCCATTAGCATCATATGCTCTGCGAGCCAACCTTCTGTGTTAGCTTTTCGAATGGCTAATCGAAAGGCAAGTTTCTTAAATCCAATTGAGTTTCCAGCATATTGTGTGTTGACGCTGTATATTGTATTATCCATGTAATCGATATAGATACATTTTTTGTCATGTTCTGCACTAACCATATTGTCTGTTAATTTTCCTGCTGAATGCAAAACTCGCAAGAAATCAATGTCTGAACTTGATTTTGTAAAAACTTTGTAACCTGGTCTATAAAGAAGATCTTCAGAATGAGCCACATACCAGGAATCGGTACATTGAAGCCCCAGAATTGTGAAAACGGAATTAGTTGGTCCTAACGATAGAAAACGGGCAATCAATGTTCTTCCTTTCATAGAATCTCTGAGTATGCCTTTGACTTCTGCTAATCCTTCTTGTCGATCAATTTGATTCAATGCTTTACTTAGGAAAATTCTTTTTGGAACAAGATATTTTGTTGCTTTTCGATCTCTTCCTTGATCATAGAATCCATCGAAATGTACTGTATGTCCAGGTATTTCTAAGGGAGTTTCTTCTTTGTTAGCGATTGCTTGTTCTCGAATGTATTTTTTATCTTCGGGAGAATCGCTGCAAATGAATACATTCTCAGCATTACACAGATCAGCAGATTTTGCAATAAACTCGTGTACTTTAGGAATAGATACAGCACACAATTTGTTGAAGTCTGATCTGCATAATTTAGGTCGTAATGCCTCTATATAGGGGTTCAATAATTTTTCCTCTTTATTCTATGTTGATTGCTAGTTGGAAAAGTTTAAAAATTGCTAAGACATTTAAAGGTTACGTTAACAAAATGTTAAAAATTAAAGATTTGGAAAAAAAGATCCTCCTAAATTTGTTAGAGAAAGGACAACAACCTGTTCTCAAAATTGCAGAAGACATTGGAGTAACACGACAAACTGTAGCAAAAAAACTTATTCATATGCATGAATCTGGTTTGTTAGTATCTTTTATTCCAAAAATACAGCCTGAGATATTAGGGTTATCTATTCAAGCATACATTTTAATGCGTGAAGATCCTCGAAGTGATCTAAGACATGAGACTGAAGAAATTGTAAGAAATCTTCCACAAGTATCTGAATTTCAGAGAATTTTTGGAAAATACGATAGTATCGCAAAAGTTTTAGTAAAAAATAACAAAGAGTTAACAGATTTAGTGAAAAAAATACATGATCTTAATGGTGTCAAAGAAACAGAAACTTTCATAGTTCATAGCACCGTGAAAGATCAACCTGAAGACCCCCTAATAAGAGCATTAACAACTTGACTTCTTGGAGCCTCGGGCGGGATTTGATCCCGCGACCAACAGCTTACGAGGCTGCCGCTCTACCGGGCTGAGCCACCGAGGCGTTCATGTCATTTGAGCAATATACATATTTTTAAGATATTCGGGAACTATTAACGATGCATGAAAGTCTCGATATCATATTTTATTATATTACCTAAACAAGATTTACTAGTATCTTTATGAAAAAATAGAAGAGAAAAATGAGATTAAATTTTATGTTATTTTTTTCTTAGCCTAAACATGTAAATCAGAAGGGCTACTCCAATTACTATTACTATTGCTCCAATAATCCATGTTATTGGTATTCCTTCAGATCCAGATTCTGCTTCTTCAGATATGGTGAAATTTACCGTTTCTGACACCCCTGTAAATCCATCTAAATCTTCAGCATAGATAACTATGTTGTGTGTTCCTTCATCAAGTCCTGTAAGGGTTACATTTCCAGTTATTGTAACATTTGCTTGTCCATCTAAACTATATTTAATCCATGTTGTTGATTCACTGACAGTAAATTCCAAAGGTATGTTATTTGTTGAATATACTTTACTTTCTGGAGAATCAATGAATATACCAGGAGCACTTCCATAAGGAAGAAGTGGAAAATCATCTTTATTAGCTCCATAGAGAAGATATGGTGAATCTCCTATATTGTCACTTCCTGTTTGGTTTTGATTAGGTCCACTTTTAACATCGACACCTGTATAATCACTCCAATAGTTACCTCCTACTTGGTAAGATATTGACCAAAAGTTTAGAGATGGTGTTATTGAAGAATTAGTTAGAAAATAATCATAGACTTGTTCTTCGTTTTCGACAAAATAGTTATTCCATATCCTGTTGCTTGAAGAACCTCTGAAGCCTATACCTGTTCCGTTATCTGTAATGTTGTTTTCGGAAATAGCATTTTGTGATGACTCAAAAAGAAATACTCCACTTGTATTTCGAGAAATATTGTTTGAACTTATACTATTACTGTTTGAAGCATTGGCAACTTGAATTCCTCTAAAATTATCTATAAAATTGTTATTACTAACTAAATTTCCAGAAGATCTAAAGAGGAGGATGCCATTGAAGTTCTCACTGAGAACGTTTTGGCCAATTGTACAACTTGTTGTATACGCAAGTAATATTGCCTGTCCATTGTGCTTTAGTTCCAGGTCTCTTACTGTTATATTATCACAATCTATGAGACCAACAAATCCAGCATCGGGATAAGTACTTGGACTTACAACTAGATTATTTTCTTCAACTAGATAATAGACTCGTTTATCGTTAACCATATTTGAAGAATCAATATCATTTATAAAATGGGAGAGATCTGTTCCATAAATCCCAAAATTATAGCTATTATTTAACATGTTATCTCTAAATATATTGTTAGGTGCTGATCGTAATTCAATACCTATTTGGTTACCTGTTACACTGTTTCCAGAGATAGTATTTTGCGTAGAATTATATAGAAAAATACCATCACCATTGCCAACTATGTTATTATCAATAACAGTTATCCCTGAGGATTCAGCTAAGTAAACACCGTAATAAAAACTACCTAATATGTTTACATTCTTTATTGTTACGCCATTCATGTATGATAAATCGATACCTGCATCTCCTTGACCTACTAAATTAAAACCTGCACCATCAACAACGATGTTGTTTCTTAGAATTATCAGAGAAGTAGTAATGATGTTATCAGTAAAAGTGTACGTATTTCCATCTCGTTGGATAGGAACTGTTGCATTTGTTGGAGAAATAACATTTCCATCGCTTAAGATGTAAATGAGTTCAGGTTCTTCTTGTGATTGAACCCCTTGAACATTAATACTGAATAACCCTATTAAACATAAGAATATAAGAAAAACTACTTTGCCTATTTTCATGACTTTATCTTTCTCCTATTAAATGCTTTTTAATTTGTATCAACTTTACATTTAGTTACCGTTTTAAAGTTTTACATTATGTGATCAAATTCGTTATTCTTTTGATATAAAAAACTTTTTCAAAATTACACCAAACTAATTATGAATACCTTTTTCTAACAATCTTCTAGATAATGACGATTAAATGAAAATTGAGATGTTAGCATTTGAGTTTAGCAAAGGAGCTTGGGGAGAGAAAAATCATACAGTTAATTGTTGATTGTCTGGACAAAATGCCCAATATGCCTATACCTTTCGGTGATGATGTAGCAGCTATAGACATAGGCGATGGAAAAGTCATAGTGATAAATACGGATATGCTTGTTGGAAAGACTGATGTCCCTAAGACAATGACTCTTTGGCAAGCAGCCCGAAAAGCTGTAATAATGAATATCAGTGATTTAGCTGCAAAAGGTATTCAACCATTAGGTATCTTAACTTCAATAGGAATTCCCCCACATCTTTCAAAAGCAGAAATCCATCAGATTGCTAATGGACTCAATTCTGGAGCACGTGAATATGATTCTTACATAGTCGGAGGCGATACAAACGAAGCTTCAGACATAATAATCAATTGTGTGGCGATTGGAATTGGAGATAAACATTACTTGATTAAAAGAAGTGGAGCAAAATCTGGTGATTATGTTGCAGTGACGGGTTCATTTGGCAAAACTTCTTCTGGAATGAAAATTCTTATGAACAATTTTTCAGCCACTGCAATAAAAAAACCGTTAGTTGAATCTGTTCTCATGCCCAAAGCAAGGGTTAAAGAAGGAATAGTATTATCCCAATCTCAAGTTGCAACTGCTTCAATAGACATTAGTGATGGATTGGCTTGGAGTCTTTACGAGCTTTCTTTAGCAAGTAATGTTGGTTTTAAGCTTGATTATATTCCTATAGCACCTGAGGTACAAACTTTTGCGAATATTCACAATTTAGATCCTTTTAATTTGGCTTTATATGGTGGAGAAGAGTATGAGCTACTTGTAACTATCAAACCAAATTCATGGATTAAAGCTGTGAATTCTATAGAAGCAGTTGGGGGTTCTTTAATAAAAATTGGAGTAGTAACAAAAAAGAAACAAATTTTTCTTAAAACAGATGAAAAAACGATTCCAATAGAATTTCATGGTTGGGAACACTTTAAGAAAGATTAAACTGAAAAAGAATAAAGAGAGGTATATTAATGATAAATTCTTGTGACTCTGGTAGTTTACCATTTAATGGTGATTTTTCTAAGTTTCTGGACGGGGCAAAAGCTTTCGACCAACAGATTAATGATAACTCTACTGCTTACTTTGAACAAATTGTGACTAAAGGTTTTCTTGATAAAATTCGCGTTGGACTTGACATACCTACTTACCCTCAATTTAGAGACATGAGTCAAATGATTCTAGATATGATCGATGGTCTAGAAAAACTCAAAGAAGGATACATTGAAATATCGTCCTTAAAATTAAAGCCCAATAACTCTCTACCCGAAATTAAAGTTTTAGAAAAAAATTCCAAATTCATTAAAGAAGAAACCGGAAAATTATTCGAAATAAGAGTTTGTATCACAGGACCATATACATTAGCTTCATTTTTTCCCTATAAAAACGAAGAAATATTCATAAAACTTGGATTTATCATATCTCAAATATTAGAAAGAAGTCTTTTTTGTAACAGATATGGTAAAACAGTTTTGGTTTCAATAGATGAACCTTTGTTTGGTTTAATGGATGATCCCTTGATCGATTTTGGTTCAGACGGAAGAGTAAATCTTCGAAAATCCTGGGAATCAATCTTTTACAAAGCAAAATCAAAGAATATCAAAACAATGATTCATTTGCATAGTACTGCAAATCCACTATTCTGGGAACTTTCAAATTTAGATGTTATCGATTCACATGTTAATGATCCTTTGATTCAGATGAAAAAAACCCGTGAACTTTTAGAATCTGAAGACAAATTCCTTAAAGCTAGTTTAGCGATAAATGATTTTGATGTATTAATCAAGAATGAAATTGTATCTGGTTCAAAAGAAAAGATTGTTGAATCAGCGATAAACCAAGAAATCGCGAATACTTGGAGTTCTATAAAAAATGAAAAAATTGATCCCCTACAATTTTTAGAAACTTCAAAGATAATGGAACAGCGTCTAATTGATATAATTAGAAGGTTTGGGTCAGAAAGAGTTCAATATTGTGGACCAGAATGCGGTTTAAAGGGGTACCCAACATACGAAACTGCATTAGAATGCTTACGAAGAATTTCAATAATAACTAAGAATTTCAGAAAATGATTTATCTATTTTATTAGTTTTTTCAATTATTGATATAGATGAAGAAGTTTGCTAATTATCCTGTAAGTTAATCCCCATATTATCCTATTTTGTATAATGTAACATGGATATTCTATAGAATTGTGTTTAATCGTTCCCTTATGCTTTGTAAGTTCTTCTAAAGGAACCCAAAAGAACCCAGTCAACTCTTCATTTAGTTTAATACTTTGTTCTTTATTTTGAATGAAAAAGAATGGAAGAATCCTCATTTCTGGTTTCTGAGTGGATCTAAAAGGTTTCATTACTCCAAGAAATTGGCATTCCTTAAGAAGATTAATGCTTGTTTCTTCTAGAGTTTCCCTTATGACTGTTTTCATATTGTCTTTATCTTCTGGATTTCTTTTTCCTCCAGGAAGTCCAGTTTGTCCTGACCAAGGATCAGAAGATTTTTCTGCCCTATTAACAAACAATACATGAATCTTTTCATCTTTTATTTTCAGAAGAACGACAACTGCAGCTTCAGACTCTAAATTATCAATTTTATGAATCAGTTTATTGTATAATTCAGAGAGCATTTTTAGGTTCCCAAATTGAATTGATTAATAAAAAGTGATTTCTAAACTTTAAGTAATTCTCTCATATCTAAAATTGTTTTGCGATCAACTTCTAAATCTAATTTATCAATATTTTTTTCCCAGAAAATTTCTTCTGCGTCTTTACAAATAGGATTTCCTTCATAATCAGTGACTAAATAACAAAAGGCATGTTGTTTCTCACCATTACTTGCTATATAAAAATTTTTACATACAAACTTAATTTCTTTTATGTCAATATCTAGTTCCTCTTTCATTTCTCTTCTAAGCGCATCTTCTTTATTTTCATTTGGTTTAATATGTCCAGCAGGTAAACATACAATTCCAGGGTCTATTTTTTCATTAAACCTTCGACGTTCAACCAAAAATTTGTTTCCATTAATAATTATTCCAACTACAACCCCGACAGTTTCCATTTTTTTATCCTCTGAAATTATTTTAAGGGTTTAAATATAAAATCTGAATTAAAATTTATTACTTACGTTATTATTTCAATCAACACGATATTCGGTGTACCTTTATTAATTCCCCTGAGTATTTTTGTGTTAGATAATTGCTTTGTCTTGCAGTTTGCGTGTAACTGCTTTGATTTTTGCAAAGGTCAGAGATTATCAGCAATTTGTACTATGGGAATTGAAAGTAAATGAATACTTTGCGTGAAGAAATTCTAAAACGTTCACCTAAAGTATTTTCTAATCTTGCACTTGCGTTACTATTTTGGTTGATTCGTTTTGTAGTTTTATTAGTTCTAGATTCTATAAATGCCGAATTTGTATTTTTGTTGCAGATGGGATTGTTGATTGTTACTGGAATTTTTTTAGTGCGAGGATCTTTTAATGCTTTAATCATCATTGATCATCTAATAGGTTCTTTTTTGAGACGTTTTGGAATTAATGAAGGTTGGTCCAAACAAAGAATCTTTAAAGATATACTGTGCATAGTTGCAATTCTTCTGATTGCTGCAGCAGTATTTCCATTGTTTAATGGATTGTCAAATTTTGAACCAATATTGCAACAAATTATAACCTATACTGCTTTAGGCTTGATCTTGTTGTTCGTTTTTGATATAGACCCCTTACTATCTGTCATTAATAGATTGGGAAGATCCTAATGATCCGATAAGAAAGATGGCTATTCCTTCTTTACATGAATTAAATCTTCAAGGCTCTTATGACACAAGTGGTGAAGCCGAAAATACCAAAATGCCTGGACTTCAATATAAATACGAAGAAACCGCTTTGATTCTAGCTACAAATAAATGTGCTATGTATTGTAGACACTGTTTTAGAAAAAGATTAGTAGGTTTGCAAACAACAGAGATAATTAAGCGTTTTGAAGATGCTGCAGATTATATAAAAGAGCATAAAAAAATTAATAATGTTTTAATTTCTGGGGGAGATCCCCTTGTACTCAAAAATGAAGTTATAGAAAAAATTCTTTCAATTATTTCTAATATATCTCAAATAAAATTTATAAGATTTGGGAGTAGAGCTCCTGTCACATTCCCATCAAGATTTGAAGATGATGAATTATTAAAAATTTTGTCAAAATATTCCCATCCAAATAGACGAATATATGTTATTACCCAATTTAATCATCCGCGAGAGATAACACCCGACTCCATTAAAGCTATAGATAACCTGATAAAATCTGGAGTTATTCTAAATAACCAAACAGTTTTGTTAAAAGGTGTTAATGATAATTCTATAATATTAGCTGATTTGTTGAACAAACTTGTTAGTATAGGTGTGAATCCGTACTACATTTTTCAGTGTAGACCCGTAAGAAGAGTCAAAAACAATTTTCAATTACCTATTTTGAAGGGAATAGAAATTGTTGAAAATGCCAAAAAAATTTGTAACGGGCATAGTAAACGTTTCAAATACATTCTTTCCCACAAGACTGGCAAAATTGAAATTTTAGGAGTATTCAAAGATGAAATTTACTTTAAGTATCATCAGGCAAAAAATAGGAAAAAATTAGGTAAAATCTTCAAACGCCCTATAAAAGAAAAGACTGGTTGGTTAGAGGATAGACAAACCTATCCAATTAAAATGTTGGATGCTGTCAGTCATCTTTCATAATATTTATCTTCGGTCAAGGAGAAAATTTCCAAGGCTTTTACCGGTCCACTTATAACCTCGGC
>JARRMA010000017.1:0-3633 GCA_037386505.1 Candidatus Bathyarchaeota archaeon | reverse complement strand
GAACAAATAAGCAATCTTTCTCGTTAAGAATTATTTTTTGATCCTCAAACAAAAATTTCATTTTCCCTTCTAATACAATAACTAAATGCTCACCTGGATGTGTATGTTTAGTAATATTTACTTCTCGATTTTTGAGTTCAAAATAGTTGAGTGTTAATTCTTTTCCTTTCACTATTCTAACTAACACATCGTTAAAAATCTCTTTAGCTGATAATGAGTCGAGTTGAAATTGAAATTATAGCACTCTCCAATTAATATTCTTAATTATCAAGATAAAATTCACGATTTATGTAATTTTTGCTTTATTACAAAGAAAAATTGAATTATGCCTACTTTTTAGGAAAGATTTATCTTGTTAAGATATGCTTTCCCATACAAAACGTGTAATCTGACGTAAGTGACAGAAATGATTTATGATAACTACAATCGTCCTGTTCTGAATTTACGGGTTTCTGTTATCCAAAAATGCGATAAGCACTGTCCTTATTGTCACAGAGAAGGAGAAAATGCGCCTACAAAACTAATGACAGTACCAGAAATTATTCGAATTGTTAGAGTAGCAGTTAGTCTGGGAATTAATCGCGTTAAATTAACCGGTGGAGAACCTCTTCTTCGCAATAATATAGTAAAAATTGTTGAAGGAATAGCTAAACTAGAGGGATTAAGCGACCTTTCTATGACCACCAATGGAACACATCTAAAAAAATTAGCCAAAGATCTAAAAAAATCTGGACTGAAAAGAGTAAATGTCAGTCTTCCAACATTAAATCCTTTAACATATAATGAACTTATGGGTGGAAACCTTCAAGATGCTCTTGATGGAATTAATGCTGCTGTTGCTGTCGGAATGAATCCAGTTAAATTAAATATGCTAGTGTTAAAAAACATAAATGATTGCGAAATAGATCAAATGATCGAGTTTGCAACAAAAACAGGTACAATTTTGCAATTAATTGAGCTGGAGCCAATTAATCTTAGTAATGATTACTATAAGAACCATCATATAGACTTAGATAAAATAGAGAGTAAACTGAAAGGAATAGCCTTGGAAACGAAGATTAGAAAATTTATGCAAAAAAGACGGGTTTACAAATTACAGAATGTTAAAATTGAATTAATTCGTCCTATAGAGAACACTGAGTTCTGTGGTAATTGCACACGCCTCCGGATAACTAGCGATGGTAAGATAAAACCCTGCCTTATGCGATCTGATAATTTAGTCGATCTTTTATCCCCAATAAGGAAAGGAGCTGACGACGAACTGCTAAAAAGCCTCTTCATGGAAGCAATTAAGACACGTGAACCATATTATAAGGAAACATTAAGTTCTAAAATTTCTATTTAATTGTTTTTACTGAATTGACTTTCCGAAAGTCTTTAGAATGTTTTTATTTTTGAACGATCTATATAATAAATTATTGGAGACTTGTAACTTTGATTTCAGAAGAATCTCAAACCTCCCGTTCGCATTCAAATAAGTGGGGTTATGTTCTAGGATTGATAATTATCATTCTTATTATTAATACAGGATTTTTTGCAGTTGCTTTTTTGAATCTCCAGAATCAACTCAAAAATATGGAAAAAAATTTAGCAGAAAATAATAATGAAATAAAGTCCCTACAGAATCAACTTGAAGTTTTTGATGTAGTGAATCAGACAGGAATGATTCCTTGGCCTACAATTTATAATCAATTTAAGGATTCTGTTGTACTAATCGAAACAAATCTTGGTTTAGGTTCCGGTTTCGTTTATGATTTAAATGGACATATAATAACTAATCAGCATGTAATTGATGAAGCCAATTCTATTCAGGTTACGTTCTTAGATGGAAATATTACATCAGCAGATTTAGTTGGAATGGATATCTATAGTGATTTAGCTGTCATTAAGGTTGATCCACAAGTTACAACTTTATTTCCTGTTGCTCTAGGTAACTCTTCTGATTTATCTGTTGGAGAACCTGTGGCTGCTATGGGAAATCCTTTTGGTCTAAGTGATACTTTAACTGTTGGTATCGTATCTTCACTTGAAAGAACTTTAACCGCTGAAGGAAACTACGCAATAATAGATATTATTCAATTAGATGCAGCTATAAATCCTGGAAATTCTGGTGGTCCACTAGTAAATCTAAGTGGCCAAGTTGTGGGTATAAACTCAGCTATCCAATCAGAAACAGGTACATTCACAGGTATAGGTTTTGCAATTCCTTCCGACACAATTAAAAGGGAAATTAACAATCTCATAGAAACAGGTGGTTATAAACATCCTTGGTTGGGTATCTCAGCATTAGGTATGAGTATCCCACTTGCTGAGGCAATTGGTTTAGATAAACCTCAGGGTATTCTTATTACTGAAGTAATCTCCGGAAGTCCAGCAGATTCAGCTGGATTGGAAGGGAGCGATGAAACCCAAATTATTGATGGGGTGGAATTTCCAATAGGAGGAGATGTTATTATAGCAATAGATGAAATTCCAGTAATAATTATGGATGATCTAGTAGTTTATATGGAAAGAAATACTATTCCAGGAAATACTGTGACATTGACTATAATACGAGAAGGACAAGAGCTAAATCTAGATGTAATTTTGGGAGAGAGACCCTTACCTTAAATTTTTTTATCACTTCGCATTAAGCCATTTGAGCCATAATCTTTTTTGTCAGTCTTTTGTTTCCTGCTAAGTATAGAATCATGTCATCATCTAGGTGTAGCCAAGTTGCTAATCCTGCTGCACTTTGAATATTGTTTTCAAAAATTATCTTAAGATAAGGGATAATTTCTTTAATACTTCTTGAAGCCGAAATATGGCATTTGTTTCTTATCTTGATTCCCAAAGCCTTCTGAAGTGCTCTTTCTCCTTTTGTTTTTGAAAGCATACGAATCTTATCTGGGAACCTAAATGGAATCCAACCAGACGATTTACTTCTTTCCCTAGATGCGGCTACTCCTGAAGTCATAAAATCTATAACATAACGAAGAAAACTCCAGTTCTGAGTTTCTCTTATCCTTTTTCTATAAATGTCTGCTAATGCTAAAAAATCCATGGCCTTTACAAGATCATTTGGATCAGTTAGATGATAAGGGGTATTTTCATATATCCAGTGAAAAAGCATATCAGGATCCACATCAGCGCTACTTACTGTTTTCTTTGCTTCCCACGCATCTTTTGAGTATAAAATTGTTTGCATAACAGCAAATATTTCTTCTTTTCTGTCTCGACCAGATAACCATTCTACATCTTTCTTCTTAAGACATGTTTTTCCTTGAGCAAGTGCCTGTAAATCATTTACAGCAGATCTTACATCTCTTCCAGAACGGTTAACAATGAACTTTAGCACTTCTTCTTCAGTTTCTATTCCTTCTTTTTTACAAATATGTTTAAGATGAGAAATTGCTTCTCTAACAGTTGGCTTTTTGAACGGAATAAGTGAACAATATCTCCGAATACTGCTAAACCTCGGATTATTAGCATCGTTAGCTGTTAGAACAATTGGACTCCTAGTATTTTTTATAATCTTTATAAGTTCTCTAACTCCGCCTCTGTCTTCTTTTCCTGAAATTCCATCAACTTCATCTAATAAAATTAATCGTTTTCCACCAAAAAGTGTAGAATATTGAGAAGCCAGACCTGCAA
>JARRMA010000016.1:0-27200 GCA_037386505.1 Candidatus Bathyarchaeota archaeon | reverse complement strand
CTACATCAGATCTAACCAATCTTTCTAATCAATTCAATTCATTAAATCAAAGTACATCTCAACAATTAATTGAAATTAAAAACTCAATTGAAAATTTAGATAACATCTTATCTCAATTATCAAATATTGAAGATATTATTAATCAACTGAACAACTTTACACCTGAAGAAGTATATGAAATTGCTTACCGCTCAGTTGTTGTAATTAGAACCTCAATAGGGCAAGGTTCAGGATTTCTATTTAACAATTCCAACTTAATAGCGACTAACTATCATGTAGTTGAGGATGAGACTAACATCGAAATTGAATTCTTTGACAAAACAAGAACTCAGGCATCCATAATAGGTTCTGATGCATATTCGGATGTTGCAATCCTATCAGTACCAACCATTCCCGTTATGGCCACTTCGCTATATTTTGGGAATCAACCGAATATTGGACAACAAGTAGTAGCTATAGGAAACCCGTTAGGACTTACAGAAAGTCTATCAGTTGGTTATATTAGTCAAGTTAATAGAACACTTGACATTGAACCAATAATTGTTCCCATATTACAATTGGATTTGACTATTGCTCCAGGTAGTTCAGGTGGACCATTATTGGATCTTTCAGGGAATGTAGTAGGAATAACAAATGCAGGGACAGAAGTGGGTTTCAACTTTGCGGTTCCTGTGAATATTTTAAATCGAGTTATTCCTGCTCTTATTCAAAATGGAACATATGACCATCCATTTATTGGAATTTCCCCTCTTGCATTAACTCCAGAGGTTGTGTCTTCATTGAATATTATTAATGTTGATCCATATCAGACTGGACTTTTGATTTTAGAAGTGGTTCCAGATTCACCGGCATCTGAAGCAGGATTAGAAGGCGCAATAATTGAGAATCAAGGATATACCGCTTTAGATATAATATTGGCTATCGATGGAAATCCAACTTATATTAAAGAAGATTTAACAGCTTATATGGAAGTTGAAATATCCCCCAATGAACTAATCTCGTTAACTGTATGGAGATCAGGTTTAACAGAATTAGTAACAGTTAGAGTCACAAATAGAGCGCCCTATGTAGAATAGTATTTCTTTAACTTTTTCAAATTTTATTGCAAAGGTTTGATTAAATTTAAAGATGCAATATTCGTTTTTTCGGAAGCTAAATCTTTAAGTTACTAAATGATAAAATTAAACGGAGAATAATGATGAAAGACCTTAAGGTACCAATCATTATAGTTAATTACAAAACATACTCTGAAGCAACTGGAAAAAAAGCAGTTAACCTCTCGAAAATTGCTGAAAAAGTTAGCATGGAATTTGGAGTTAATATTGGAGTAGCTCCTCAATTTTCAGATATTAAATCAGTGGCTGATGTTGTTTCTATTCCTGTTTTTTCACAACACATTGATCCAATAACTCCAGGCAGTCACACAGGTCATGTCCTTCTCGAATCTGTAAAAGAAGCTGGTGCTGTTGGAACATTAATTAATCATTCAGAAAAACAGTTGAAACTTTGTGACATCGAAACAATAATCAATAAAACCTTTGAATCTAGCCTAATTTCTGTAGTTTGTACAAATAATTCCCCTGTAAGCGCTGCTGTGGCTACTCTTAAACCTGATATCATTTCCTTTGAGCCACCTGAATTGATTGGAACCGGAATTCCTGTTTCAAAATCTAAACCTGAAGCAGTTACCGACACTGTTGAAAGAGTAAAAAGCATAAATCCAAAAGCAATCCTACTCTGTGGAGCAGGGATAACCAAAGGAGAGGATGTATCTGCTGCATTAAATCTTGGAACAATGGGAGTCTTGGTTGCAAGCGGGATTGTGAAATCAAAAGATCCACAAATGGTTTTAATAGAATTCTCGAAAGCAATTACAGAATTAAGTTGAAAGTCACCATAAATAAATCTAATTTCTGAATATTATCCATTTTTGGATATTAAGAGTGTTTGAATATTGAATGTTGAACTTAGATGTATTGCTTGTATTCTTAATCGAGGTTATTTACAAATTCAAGAAGCAACAAAGGATGAATCAATTCAATTCAAAACTTTGTCTTATATCCTTAGTTTTTTAGCTGTAGAATTTAAACCAACATCTAATCCTGCTTATTTGGGCACAAAACGTGATCAAATAATTAAAAAAATAACTGGCAATCCTGATCCTTATTTGCAAAAGAAAAAATTAAGCAATCAGAAAGCCCTAGAGCTTCTACCAATTATAAAAAAATTAATTTCACAAGAATATTCATCTTTATCTAAATTTAGAAAAGCTTGTCTTTCAGCAATTGTGGGAAACATAATTGAATTTAATCTTCCAGAAAATCCTTTTGAATTTAACGACTTAAAGAATTTAATTCAAGAAGCTGAAAAAGACTTAGTAATCGATGATATAGATTTAATCTATGAAGAAGCAAAAAAAGCAAAAACAGTTTTATATTTAACAGATAATGCTGGCGAAATTGCATTTGATATGCTTGTTGTTGAAGAATTAAAAAAGCTTGGTACCAAAGTAATAGTTGCAGTTAAGAATGGTCCCATTCTAAATGATGCCACTATTGAGGATGCCAAATTTGTTGGTATAGACAAAGTAGCTAATAAATTAATTACAACTGGATCAGATTTTGTTGGGTTATTTCCACAGGATTGCTCAGAAGATTTCCTTAATGTTTATCATTCAGTCGATTTTGTTATAGCCAAAGGAATGGGTCATGCTGAAACAATAACAGACCTTGACCTTTCTGTTCCACATGCTTTGCTATTAAGGACTAAATGTTGTACAGTAGCAAATCATTTCAACGTTAGTACAGGAAAAAACATAGCCAAGCTTTTAGATTAAAACAATAAGGATGAAATTAAGTTTGGACTTACCGCAAATAATTATTCAGAAATCAGCTTTATCTAATATCGAATCTGCCTTAACCAAAGAATGGATTGTAACCAATGGATTAGGTGGATATGCATCATCAACGGTTTTGGGTTTAAACACTAGAAAATATCATGGTCTCCTTATCGCAGCTTTTCTAGGAGCAAACGAATTTCGTGATATAATATTTCCTGAAGGCTATAAATTCCTTACAGAATTTTCTATTTCACCAATTCCCATGTTTAAATATTCGATAGATGATCTGGTTTTAACAAAAACAATTTTCATGCCGTATAAGAAAAATTCAGTAGTTGTAATCTATGAAGCAGAGAATTTTTCGGAAAATAAGGTTAGCATAAAAATTTCACCCCTTATTAATTCAAGACATATATATGATGTGACAGAAAACGCTAATTTATCATGGAATTTTGTTCAAAAACGATTCAAGGAAGGGATAATCATTGAACCTTCAGATTCAATTTCATCTTTAATTCTATCTTCTGGAAAAAGAGATAATTTCACAGACGAACGATGGTGGGTTGAAAATGTATTCTTTAGACTTGACGCTTCAAGAAGCGAAAGTAGTACGGACGATTACTTTAGACCTGGATTTTTTAATTTTTTCGTAGATCCGAAAGAAAAGAAAAAATTCTTTATAATCGCCACCGCTGGCAAAAATGAACAAGAAGCTAAAAATTTCTTTTTATCTTTCGATAGAAACATTGCAGTCATTGACCAACTTTATCAAAAAGAATTAAAACGTAGAACAATCTTGATTGAAAAATTTCAGGAAACTAATATAAACTTAAAGATAGATAATTGGCTAAAATGGATGATCCAAGCTACTGATTCATTTATCGTCAATAGAGCTTCTACAGGAAAAAAATCTGTAATTGCCGGTTATAGTTGGTTTGATGATTGGGGTAGAGATGCCTTAATTTCATTACCTGGTTTAACTTTGGTCACCGGTAAATTTGAGGAAGCCAAAGAAATACTCTTGACTTTTGGGCATTATTGCAAAAAAGGTATAATACCCAACCGTTTTTCAGACAAAGGAGGAGATATTCCGCTTTATAATACTGTTGACGCTACATTATGGTTTTTCAATGCAATTCTTCAATATTTAAAATATACCGGCGATTTCGATTTTATCAAAAAGAAATTGTGGACTACATTAACCAATATCATAGATAATCATATCGATGGAACTATATTTGGAATTCATATGGACAAAGATGGTTTAATTACTCATGGTCCTCAGCTAACTTGGATGGATGCAGTGACAATTGATGGATTTGTTACACCTAGATCTGGAAAAGCTGTAGAAATTCAAGCATTATGGTACAATTCTTTGATTACAATGCAACTATTAGCAAAACGGTTCAACAAAAAAGAGAATGAAGAATTATATTATAACCTATCTCAAAAAGTTAAAGAAAATTTCATCGCAAATTTTTGGAGTTCCAAAATAGGGTATCTTTATGATACTATATCTGAGACTGGATCTGATTCATCTCTTAGACCAAATCAGATATTAGCTATTTCGTTAGATTTTTCGATGATTGACACTTTAAAAAGTGAAAAAATTGTTGAAACAGTTAAAAACAATTTATGGGGAAGATATGGTCTAAAAACTCTTCCAAATTCTGATAGTAGATATGTTGGCAGATATCTTGGTGATTGGAAACATCGCGATTCTGCATATCATAACGGTACTGTCTGGGCATGGCTCCTAGGTCCATTTGTAGAAGCTTTTCTTAAAATGAAGAATCATGAAGAATCTTGGCGAAAATTTGCTTTTGAAAAATTTTTGTTTCCTCTTTTTTCGGAAGAATTATATAAAGCAGGATTGGGAACAATTTCCGAAATATTTGATGGTGATGAACCTCACTCAAGCAGAGGATGTATATCTCAAGCATGGAGCGTTGCTGAACCATTACGAGTTTATCTTGAGGATATTAAACTAAGAAAACCTCGGTTTGAACAAGAAGTGTTGAAAAATTCTTGAACTATTACTTTAATTTTGAAATTTCCATCGATTTATAAAATATTTTTATTAAAATCAAAAAGTTGAAATAAGAATAAGATAAAAATTCCCTATTCATTTTTTCATTTAGAAAAATATTCTATTTATATTTATCTCAAAGAATTATTAGTGAGTAAGAAATTCTAAAAAGGTACAATACAATAGTTGCTTTTCATAATAATTCAGTTAGTTTAGTGGTTAAGAATGACAGATGTTTGTTTAATGTTTGAGGTTCATCAACCTTTCAGGTTGAATCGAAATTTTCACACAGAACTTCTATGTAAAGTCAAAGTTACAAACAAAAATCTTTTTGATCTTTATTTTGATAATAAACTTAATCATTATGTTTTTGATCGCGCGGCCAGAAAGTGTTATTTTCCAGCCAATAAAATAATTCTAGAGGAAATTGAGAAAAGCAAGGAACAAGGAAAACCATTCAAAGTAGCATATGGAATATCTGGTGTATTTCTTAAACAATGTGAACTTTGGAATCCAGATCTTATCGAATCTTTCAAACTTCTAAGTGATACTGGATGCGTCGAATTTATGGAAGAGACCTATTATCATTCTCTTGCCAGTCTTTACTCTGAAGATCGATCAGAATTCTTTGAACAAATAAAAATGCATCGAGATCTTATGAAAGATCTGTTTAATTATGAACCAAAATTTATTGAAAACACTGAATTATTATATAATAATTCTATAGCAAAATCAATGGAAAGTCTAGGGTATAAAGGAACTGTTACCGAAGGAATCGAAAAAACTCTTTTGGGTCGAAGCCCGAACTATGTTTATAAAGCAAAAAACTCTAACCTTCGGGTTTTACTTCGAAATTTTCGCCTTTCAGACGATATTGGTTTTCGTTTTTCTTCAAGTGATTGGAATGAATATCCTTTAGATGCTACAAAATATGCTCAATGGTTAGCAGGGACACAAGGACAGGTAATAGTTCTTTTTGTTGATTATGAAACATTTGGAGAACATCATTGGCCAGAAGGAGGAATCCATGAATTTCTTAGATTTTTACCCGAAGAAGTCAATAAATGGCATCACTTGAATTGGCGAACTCCATCTGAAGTAATAGAAAGACATACTCCTGTTGGTGAAATTGACATTCACGAGTATAACACCGTCTCATGGGCAGACATAGAGAGAGATGCAAGTGCATGGATTGGTAATCCCATGCAAAATATCTGTTATGATTCGTTAAAAGAATTGGAACCATTAGTCAAAGGGATAGGAGATGAAGATCTTATACAACTTTGGCGTTACCTTCAACAAAGTGATCACCTTTATTACCTAAGTATGAAGGGTGGAGGGCCAGGTGATGTTCATAATTATTTTAGTTCTATGGGTAGCCCCGTGGAGGCTTTTGCCGTTTATTCGAGAATTCTTTCGGATCTTGAAGCAAGAATATATTCAGAATTAGAAAAACCAGAGCTTGCTGCAAAACGTTTTCTTAGACGTCTTCCGGCTGGTATGGGATTTACTTTTTCATATGATTTTGTTCGATCATCAGGTTTAACGGTCAATAGTTTAAGTGAATTTGTTTCAACCTTGGAGGCTGTTGATTTGAGCTCTGTTCGATTTCATATGGAAAAAGGTGATTTTGAGCGTTGGATACGACAAGTTGTTGGTGATGATGTATTAGCAGATCAACTAGCAAAAGTTAGTACTTCAACGAGAAGGTTAAAAGGCGAGGCTTTACGTAAAAAAGTTATTTCAATAGTCAAAAAGAGAATAAATAAATTAAACAAAATTACTCACGAAGATTCTGGAAAAGCGAAACGAAGAAAAAATTAGAAATTTAGGGTGACAATGAGTAAAGAGGTTCTTTGTGATGATTAGAGACCCCGTTTGTGGATTACCGTTAGCTGAAATGAAAGACGAATTTAAGGCCGAAATCCGGGGAAGAACATACCATTTTTGTGGAGAATATTGTAAACGATCTTTTCTACAAGGAAAGAAAATAGGTTATTTCTCAATGGAAATAGGAATAGACAATTCTATTCACACCTACAGTGGAGGCTTAGGAGTCTTAGCTGGTGATGTGATAAAATCCAGTGCAGATTTGAAAATTCCTTTAGTTGGAGTTACTCTTGTTAGTAAGAAAGGTTATCTAAAACAACAACTCAAAGATGGAAAACAAACCGAGCAAACTGATGATTGGGTTCCATCTGATATGATGAATGAATTACCCAATCAAGTTGAATTAAAAATCGAGAATAGACCAGTAAAAGTAAAAGCTTGGCTATATGATTACCAGAGTCCTTCAGGTGGTCTAGTTTCAGTTCTGTTTCTTGACACCGATATTGAAGGAAATTCTCAAGAAGATAGAGAAATTACCTCTTTTCTATATGGAGGAGATAGAGAATACCGATTAAAACAAGAAATAATTTTGGGAATTGGAGGTGTGAAAATTCTTGAAGCTGCAGGTTTTAAACTAGGAAAATATCATATGAATGAAGGTCATTCTAGCCTACTTACATTAGAATTACTTGCTGAGAATGGAATGGATCTTGATGCAGTAAGAGATCTTTGCATTTTTACTACACATACTCCTGTAGAAGCTGGTCACGATAAATTTTCTTATGATCTTGTCCAAAAGGTTCTAAATGAAATAATCCCTTATGACAAAATTAAGAAACTTGCAGGGAACGAAGAACTGAATATGACCCGGCTAGCTCTTAATACAAGTAAATATGTCAATGGAGTAGCGAAAAGACACAAAGAATTTTCACTAACACTATTTCCAGGTTACAATATTTCAGCAATAACTAATGGTGTTCATTCTTTCACCTGGACCTGTGAAAGTTTTAGAAGACTTTATGATAAATATTTACCCGGTTGGGCCAACGAACCAGAATTATTAGTTAGAGTAAACAGCATACCTGATGAAGAGATTTGGAGAGCTCATTCAGATGCAAAAGCAAAACTAATACGTTATATACGAGAGCGCTCGGGTGTACAATTCGACCCTAATATACTAACATTAGGTTTTGCACGAAGATTTACTGGTTACAAGAGGGCAACTTTATTATTTTCTAATCTAACTCGACTAGACGAGATTAATAAAGTCGGTAAGATTCAGGTTGTTTATGCTGGTAAAGCTCATCCTAGAGACTGGATGGGTAAAAGATTGATTGAAGAAATACATGAAATGAAAGAACATCTGAAAAACACTATTAAAATAATTTATCTCCAGAATTATGATCTTGAAATGGCTGCTAAACTTACATCAGGGGTGGATGTATGGCTGAACACTCCTATTCCACCATTTGAAGCTTCGGGTACAAGCGGAATGAAAGCAGCACATAATGGTGTAATAAACTTTAGTGTACTAGATGGTTGGTGGGTAGAAGGTTGTATCGAAGGTGTCACTGGTTGGGCTATTGGTCCCTCACCAAAAGAAAAAATGGAAGAAGCTGATAGGAGGCGTCGTGAGATTACACAATTATATGATAAATTAGAATATTTGATAATACCAACATTCTACAAGAATAGAGACAATTGGATAAGATTAATGGAAAATTCAATTGGAAAGATCGCATATTACTTTAACAGCCACAGAATGATGCGAAGATATGCAACTGAAGCATACTTGTAATATTTTTTTACAAAATATATCTTCTAAATTAAATACTGATCGTCGAAATTCTAAGAAAACTGGAATTGTATCTACTAATCTTAGTGTATGACTATGCAGTCTTATTGTAAAATTTTGCAAGAATTGTTTGATAGATATGGGATCTTTAAAATAATCCTCTTATTATTTAATTGTAGATGAAAATGTTAAAAGATCTCGATATATTTTCTAAAGCAAATAAATTAGCTGAATTAATTAATTATCAGAAAGATGCTATTGTCAGTCGAACCATAATTGATAAAGAAACAGGAACAGTCACACTATTTGCATTTGATGAAAATCAGGGATTAAGTGAGCATACTGCACCTTTTGATGCTCTGGTTTATAATTTAGAAGGTGAAGTTGAAGTAATCATTTCTGGAACTAAGATTGTTTTATCAAAAGGAGAAATGGTTATGATGCCAGCAAATAAGCCTCATTCATTAAAAGCGACTAAACGATTTAAGATGCTATTAACGATGATTAAATAATACTTCTTTCGTCTAGTATGCTCTAGATTATTATTAATTTCTTATAATAAATCGAATAGTTACTAAATTAAATAAAAAGATTGAATGATTATTGGACAACTTCAACATTCTTAATTTCGGGTACTCTCTTCTTTATACAGCTTACAACTCCCCATTGAAGCGTCATAGATGACATAGGACATCCATTACAAGCACCTTTCAATTTCACCTTTGCTATACCATTCTTTACCTCTATTAGTTCAATATCTCCGCCGTCTGCTTGTAATTGTGGTCTTACTTCTTCAATGCATTGCTGAACCTGTTCCTTTACAGTCTTTTCCATGATACAACACCTAATTAACCAGTAATTGATGAATCTAATAAAGTTGATGATTATAATCCGTTTTTCTAATTTTTAATTAAAAGAAATACAAATCATGCTCTTAGATTAAATTTTTTTCATCATTTTTAAAAGATGTATAAAGCTTCTATAATAACCATTAATTTTTATCATATTTTGGACCGTTAGAGATAATAACATAAACAAATAATTATTCTCTAGGTTGTTCAGAGCATGAGTGCAAGCAAAATCAGGGGTAAGATTTTAGTGGTCTTATGGGCTTCAGGAAAACCACTAACCCTCCAAGAAATAGCTGATAAAATTGGATTAAATTCTTCCTCAACGATGGGATATTTATTGGGTCTCATTAAAGCCAAATATGTGTCCGTTCCCGAAACACACCAATATATGATAACAAGTCTAGGAAAACAGGCGATTGGAATGCCTAATCTAGATAAAAATCTTGCTGTAAATATTCTAAAAACCGTTTCATCGGAGAAGGCTTTTCATTTTTACTATGATTTAGACCAATATTCTGGTATTTATGCCAATAATCTAAAAGATTTTGTTGATAAAATCCAAACAATTGATTTGAATTCAATACAATTCCATGTTCCCCGGAAAGATTTCGAGTTTTGGATTCGTTCATTAGGTGATAATGAACTCGCAAAGAAGATCGAAGTAATAAGGATAAAAAATTTGACCGGAAAAAATCTTAGAACTGAGATCTATCAAACTATTAACTCTAGATTAGAAGAGCTAATGAAAAAATCACAATCGTAATTTTTCTTTAGAAGATATTTCGCTCTAAGGAGCGCTATTAACAAATGTTACTTATATTTTCAGATAAATGTCTTGAATATGCTTGGCCCGGTCATATAGAAGGTCCTAAACGTGTAAAAATTGCTATGCAATTTCTCAAAACTAAATATAAATTCTTAGAACCTGAATCTGCTTCGGAAGATGATTTGTTAGCTGTCCACTCAAAGAAATATATCGATCTTATTAAGAACGCAAAACCAGGGACTTATTTTGATGGAGATACACCTGCACCAAAAAATATCTATAATTATGCTCTTCTCTCTGCTGGTGGGGCTTTAGTTGCTGCTCAAAAGAATGGGTTCTCTTTAATGAGACCTCCGGGACATCATGCTGGAATAAACGGAAGAGCCATGGGTGTTTCAACCTTAGGTTTTTGTTATTTCAATAATATTGCAATTGCAGTAAGAAAGATGAATGAACAAACTTTAATTATTGATATTGATGGGCACCATGGAAATGGAACGCAGGAAATTTTTCAAGGGGATCAAAAAGTAACATTTATTTCATTACATAGATATCCAACCTATCCAGGAACAGGATTAAGATCAAAAGATAACTGTCTTAATTTTCCATTGCCTTACTCAACAGGAGACAAACTATATTTAGAGACTTTAAAATCAGCCTTAAACCTTGTAAAAATCGAAAACGTCAAGAGAATTGCTATTTCTGCAGGTTTTGATGCTCACGAAGGAGATTTAGCTTCATTAAATTTAACCTCTAACTGTTATCGTAAAATTGGAAAAATGATAGGAGAATTAAAAAAACCAGTTTTTGGTGTTTTAGAGGGTGGATATATAGGAAAAAATGTTGGTCTTGACATACACGAGCTCATTAAAGGTATTGATGACACTCTATAAACCAAAATAAGGATTATAACTTTAAAAAACCAAGTTAGATCTTGAAAAAGCTAATTGTTTATTTTTTAAATGCAACAACCATGACATGTGCTTTATCAAATGGTTCAAGATTTATGACATTTTGAACATTAAAACCTCTGGATTCCAGAATTTCAATTTCTTTTTTGAATACCTCTGTAGGTTCCTTAGTTACATCAATACTTTGAGCCTTAATAGTTATCATCACCCATCCTCCTTTTATTAGAAAAATGTCTGAATTGTCAGCTAATATACGAGCCTGTTCAGGTTGAGCTACATCAAAATAAATACTATCAACCTGTTCAATCATGCATGAATAAGATTCGGGTAATCGTGCATCTGCCAAAATAGGCATTATGTTGTAACGATGAGTGGCTACATTGTTAACTAGTTCCCGTATAGAACGCGAAGAAAATTCGATGCAATATACTTGTCCTTCTTCGCCTACTATGTCAGAAATATGGCTTGCAGTTGTACCTGAAGCTGCACCTAAATATAGTATCTTATTTCCTGGGACTATTGGAACCCTATCTAAACCGTTTAATATTGCGGCCGCAAGCTTGCTCCTATATGGATCCCAAAACCTATATTCTTCATTATTGAAATTAACTCGTCGTTCCCCATAAACTGAAAATCCAGGAGCTATATTCTAGGTTTCTTATATTTTTCTTTTATTTCATCAATTCTTTTCTCAAGTTCGACTTTCAACTTATTTCCTATGAATTCACCATTAAATGCATCAACTCTGGCTGCTATACTTAATTTTCCAGCTAACGCACGGGCAATTTTTCCTCTTTGCCACCGTTTAGCATCATGAATAAGTGGATGTTGAAATATTATTCCATGTTTGGGAGGTCGCGCTTTTGTCTTCAAAGCCCTAAAAAGAGCTTTTTCCGCACCTAAGACCTGAATCGTGCTTGCTGGCAACTTTGCTAAATTTAGTAATCCCCCAGAAAGGGCCAATAAACGTGCGCCTAGAAGTGAACCACCGATTTCTCGAATATTAGGTGCAACATCATACATTACTGAATCCACATACACTTCTAATGATTGACGTAAATCATATAGCTTAAGGATATTATTGCTCATTTCTTGAATTTGACCTAAATCTTCTTGGCTTATATCTGCCCCCATTGATGCCGCTGCAACTTCGGATATAGAATGAGATTTATTCTTAGGTAATCCCTCTTCCTCAAGTTTTTCTTCAATGAAATTATTTCTTTCTCCCAAATTAACAATGAGGCGGGCATACGTTTCATGTTTATCAAGAAGTCTATCCAATTCTGGAAAATGTAATCCAAACCACTCCCTTATGCGATTCATAAAAAGATTTAATGATTTGTCTAAATCATCAATGGATTGCACAGCTTGTGCAACTAACAGATCCCTTTTTTCAATTGTTTTTTTAATCTTTATCTTTGCAAGTTCAATTGAAACATTATGAATATATGCATGAATCTGATCTTTATTTTTAAGAAAATTTGATTCTAAAGCAATTTTATCTAAATTTTCTCGAAGCTTTCTGCTTGCTTCTGAAGATTTTTCTAAATTTATTTCAATGTTAAGCTTTTCCTGAATCTTTCTGACTATTTCTTTATTATCAAAAACAAAATTTGTATATCCTTTTTCTTTCAACTTATTGATTAAAGTTAATATTTCTTCTATTATTTTTCCTTCTTCTATCTTTCTGAGTTTTTTGGCAGTCTCTAACGAATCTTTTGAAAAAAAGACTTGTTCTACCAGTTTGTTATCTTCCCCAAAACCAAAAAATCCAATAACAGATTCTACGATTGTTGCTTTCACAGATTGTCCACCATTTATTACATAGTATTAAGAGTTACTTCCTAACATTTATCTTGGCAGTGGATAACTTTTACTGCAACAGGAAGGCCTCAAATGAATACTTTGATCACAACTAACTTATGTGGATTAAAACTTGCCAATCCAACTATACTCGCTTCAGGAATTCTTGGCTACACAGGATTATCATTAATGAGTGTGATTGAAGCAGGTGCAGGTGCGGTAATCACAAAATCAATGGGACTAAAACCAAGAATAGGATATCCTAATCCAACAATCGTCCAAACTGAATGCGGATTACTTAATGCAATGGGTTTACCAAATTCAGGAATTAACCACTTCAAAGAAGAAATGAACCAACTGAAAAAAATTCATGCTCCCACAATTATTAGCATATATGGTTTTTCCCCAAAAGAATTCTGTGATGTAGCAGAGATAGCAGTTAAAATAGGAGCAGATGCTCTTGAATTGAATGTATCTTGTCCTCATATAGAGAGAGCTGGAGCAGAGATTGGATGCGACCCAATTCTCTTGACAAAGATTGTAAAAAACGTTAAGAAAACAGTTAACAAACCAATTATAGTTAAATTGACTCCAAATGTTACTAACATATCAGATCTTGCTAGAACCGTTGAAAAAGCTGGTGCAGATGCAATCACTGCTGTAAATACGTTTAAGGCAATGGCAATAGATATAGAAACTAACAGACCTATTTTAGCAAATAAATTTGGGGGATTATCTGGATCAGCAATAAAACCTATGGCAATTAGATGTGTATATGATATTTACAATTCAGTTGATATTCCCGTTATTGGATGTGGTGGAATCATCAGTTGGCAAGATGCCGTTGAATTTATGCTAGCTGGTGCCTCTGCTGTTCAGATAGGAACAGCCATTGCCTATAAAGGAGATAAGATCTTCCATTCTGTAACTGAAGGAATTGAAACTTATCTAAATAGAAAAGGATTCAAGAATGTTAACGAAATTGTGGGCTTATCACACAAATATTAAACTACAAATTTTTCATTTCACCTTGAAAATCAACCAATATCTTTAAACAATAAATTAAGCATTTTTAAAATAACATTTCTATTCAAAAGATAGAATATTCGATTAAAATGGTTGGTATACTCAAATGGACTATCATTTGAACAAGTCATCTTCGAGTTCTCTTCCTCTTAAAAGTATTAATCGAATGAGAATAGTTGAAATATTAAATTCTAAAAGAGAAAATCCAACTGTAACAACTTTAAAATTTAAGGATAAACTTTGTATTCATGCATTTCCAGGTCAATTTGTTATGGTCTGGATACCTGGAATTGATGAAGTTCCCATAAGTTTTTCTGGAATAAATAAGAATGGATTATCTTCTATAACGATAAATTCTGTAGGTCCTGCAAGTAAAGCTCTTAATGAGAAAAAAATTGGAGAAAAAATTGGAATCAGGGGACCTTTTGGAACCGGATTTGTTCTAACACGTGGAAATGTGTTGGTGGTTGGTGGTGGAACTGGAATAGGTCCTTTAATGCCTCTAACTGAAGAGCTTATTAAAATAGCTGATAAAATTACTGTCTTGAGTGGAGCAAAAAGTCGAAACAATCTGTTATTTTTAGATCGAATACCAAAAATTCTTTCATCTATAGATTCAAAATTCTTGTTTACAACAGAAGATGGAAGCTATGGAATTGAATGTCTAGTTACAAAACAGGTAGAAGCAAAATTAGCGGAAGAAAATTTTGATATGATATATACTTGCGGACCGGAACAAATGATGTATAACTTGTTTGTTTTAGCTGAAAAAAACAATATCCCTATCCAAGCCAGTTTGGAACGGATAATGCGTTGCTCTATTGGTTTATGCGGAAGTTGTTCAATAGGAAAACTAAGAGTATGTAAAGACGGGCCTGTTCTTAATTCCACCCAATTAAATCTACTATCAAGATAATGTTTTCATTATTAGTGAACACGTTTACGAACCGGCTGAAGACAGCTTCTTATTAGGAGAAAATTTGAAATTACTAAAAAATGATAATGTTTTGGATATGGGTACAGGTTGTGGAATTCTAGCCATCATAGTAGCAAAAGAAGCAAAAAGCGTTCTAGCTGTTGATATAAATCCATTTGCTTTATCCTGTGCAATTAAAAATGCAGAATCTAATTTTGTGAAAGAAAAAATCAATTTCTTACGGGGAGATCTATTTCAACCAATTGTGCCCTGTAAGAAATTCAATTTGATAATCTTCAATTCTCCATATTTACCTAGTGAGCCTGAGGAAGAAAAAAGTTGGATTGAAAAATCCTGGGCAGGAGGAAGAAATGGACGAAAAGTGATTGATCGATTTATAAATGAAGCTCCCTCCTTTTTATCTAACAAAGGAAGAATTCTCCTTATTCAATCGTCTCTTTCAGATGAAAATAGAACTCTTGACATTTTTAACCAAAGAAATATGAAAGCACAAATTATTGCGCAATTAAAATTTCCATTCGAAAAAATATTGCTGATTGAGGCAAAATTTACTTAATTTTGATTTTTTAGTATTAAAATTCACCTTTTTTTATTAAAGATGACAAAGCTATAAATCCTGAAAACCAAACTATTATTGTGGAATACCAAACTGGAAAAACATTTGTAAAGTTACAAATGTAAATGTGATATATTGAAATTATAAATAACGATATCCAACATCCGATAGTCCAAGAAATCTTCACATTTTTCATAGTTGCTAAAGGAGATATTAGTTCGTAAAAGGTTTCAGAATCAAGAATCTTATTCTAAAATATAGATTTTGATTTTTTCAACTTAAATGAATTTTTACATCAGAATTTATAAGGTCCTAAAAGCAACTCTGTATAACGGTGATTCTGTGAGCAGGCATAAAAAATTCCGAGAGCGAGTACCATCGGTACCTATCGAAAAGATTGATGATTATCAATGGATTATCCCAAAGAGCTACAAATCAGGGATGCGCGTTCCTGGAATGATTTTTGCCGATCAACAACTTATTGACAAAATTAAAACAGATAGAACATTAGATCAATGTTCAAACGTCGCTCATTTACCTGGAATTTACAATTATGCAATAACTTTACCCGATGGACATGAAGGATATGGATTCCCCATAGGTGGAGTAGCAGCTACAGATTATGAGAATGGTGTAATTAGTCCAGGAGGAGTTGGTTATGATATCAATTGTGGTGTTCGTTTGTTAACAACAAATCTTTCTGAAAGTGAAATCAGACCACATCTTGCTTCTCTTACAACTACTATTTTTAGAAATGTCCCTAGTGGACTTGGAAGCAGTCGAAAAGACTTCAGACTAAATTTACATGAACTAGATAAGTTGATTACAGAAGGTGTATCATGGGCTGTTGAAAAAGGATTAGGACGACCCGAAGATATCAAACACTGTGAAGAAGGCGGGTGCATGGAAGGTGCTAATCCTGATAAAGTATCATCTCGAGCCAAACAAAGGGGTCTTCCTCAAAGTGGTACTCTTGGGTCTGGTAATCATTTCTTAGAAATAGGAAAAGTTGACAAAATTTACAATAAAAAAGTTGCAAAAAAATTCGGGGTAAACCATGAAGGACAAGTGACAGTCTTAATTCACTGTGGATCTAGAGGTTTTGGTCATCAAACATGTTCAGATTATCTTCGAGTAATGGAAAGAGCTGTGCAAAAATATAATATATCTTTACCTGATCGAGAACTTGCTTGTGCTCCTGCAACAAGTGATGAAGCACAAGACTATTATCAAGCTATGGCTTGTGCAGTGAATTATGCGTTTGTCAATCGCCAAGTGATAACTCATTGGGTACGTCAGAGTTTTGAAGAGATTCTAAAGAAACCATCAGAAGAATTTGGTTTAAATTTGGTTTACGATGTTGCTCATAATATAGCAAAAATTGAGGAACATGTAATCGAAGGTAAAAAGACTAAGGTCTTAACTCATAGAAAAGGAGCTACGCGTTGTTTCCCTCCTGAACATAAAGACATTCCTCAAGATTATAGAGCAGTTGGACAACCAGTAATAATACCTGGAAGTATGGGAACCAGTTCATGGCTCTTAGTTGGAACACATAGGGCTATGGAACTCACTTTTGGCTCTACTGCTCACGGAGCGGGTCGTATGCTAAGCAGGTCAGCTGCCAAAAGAAGGTTTTGGGGTGGAGATATAAAACAGAACTTGGAGTCTCGAGGAATAGTTGTTAAATCTGCTAGCTCCGTTGTTTTGGCTGAGGAAGCTGATATGGCCTATAAGAATGTTGATAATGTTGTTGAAGTTAGCGATAAAGTGGGAATTGCAACACGAGTTGTCCGTTTAGTTCCAATAGGTGTTGTAAAAGGTTAGATTTATTTATAAACGATTTTTTGTTCTAAGAAAATGAAAAAGATATTCCTGTGCATAACCCGCATAGTTTCCAAAATATTCCCTTGCAATACAACCAATAGTTTCGTATTCTTTGGTTGTTATTGAGTTTTTATGTTCAATTCTCTTAATGAAGGAAGATTCAAAATATCTGGAATAAAGATTTGTTATTGCCCTTTTAATCCATACATCTATAGGAAATGCTTCTAGTTTCTCCATTGAAAAAAGAAGTATACAATCTGCAACCTTATGACCTACACCGGGCAATGTAAGAAGTTCATGTTTTGCTTCAGTATACTCTAATAATTTTATGTCGTCAAGAGAAATTTTTTTAGTATGAATCATTTTTGCGGTTTCTATCACTCTTTCGGCTCTAAAACCTAGACCACAAGTTCTTAAATTTCTTGGACTGGTTTGAGCTAACTGTTTTGGTTTAGGAAATGTATAAAATTCATATCCATCACAGACCAATTTTTCTCCAAAGCATTTGGACATATTATTAATCATTTTTTTAATTGCTGGGATTCCTTTGAATGTTGCACAGATATAGCTGATAAGACATTCCCATGGTTCTTGTCTTATTAGTCTAAGCCCAAAGAATTGTTCTATTGCTTTTTCTATTGTTTCATCTTTTACGATTCTAGAATAAATAAGCGGTAAATCGTCATCTAATCTAAGATATTTTTCTATAAATCCATTATTTGCTGTTTCAGGAGAAAAAAAGAAACTTAAACCATCATCGTTTTGTTTTATCTTAATTATTTTATCTCCAACAATTCCATACCACCAATCTCCAAGTTTTTTCCAACGAAAAAGTTGACCACAATCTAATGTGTATGTAAGATTAAATGGAACTTTCAATTGATTGAGGTTAAGCTCCATTTCCTTTCCTCGTTTTTTGTAATTAGTTTTGAAGGAATGGATTGTATTTTTTTCTTTTCCAATAGTAGAATATGATTCATGTCCAGGATAGACTTTGAAGCTGTCAGGTAAAGGCATTAATTTTGTTTTGATTGAGTTTATTATTTCATGAAAAGATCCGCCTTGAAAATCTGTTCTTCCTATCGAACCTGCAAAAAGAGTATCTCCAGTGAAAACCATATTATCTCCCACAAGGGAAATTCCACTTTTAGTGTGTCCAGGAGTATGTAGAACAACTAATTTATGATTTCCAATTTGAATAATGTCTCCTTCATGAAGTTTTTGATCAGCATTTGCTCTTCCTTTATGATTTTCATGAATAAGAATAGATGCTCCTGTTGCTTTTTTCATAATTATGTTTCCAGAGATGTGATCTGGATGCCCATGAGTATTGATTATATATTTCAATTTTAGATTGTTACTTCTTATGTAATCCAAAATAGGTTTTGCCTCTTTTTCATTTTCGAATCCTGGATCAATTATTACTGCATCTTGACTTTCTTTATCACTCACAACATAACAGTTAGTGGATAACCAGCCAACTTTGAAACCTTTAACTTCCATCAAGTTTACCTCTAAAGATTACTATTGACTCCTACCAAAAAAGAAAACACAACTATAAAAACTATCTAAAAAAACAATACCTAAACCTTATCTCCCAAGAAAACAATTTTAATACTGAAGTGGGATAAAACTTGAGTGAACAAAAGTGGGAAGATTTAATTCAAAATCTCATAGGTAGTGGAATTCTAAAATCACCACAAGTTATTACCGCTATGCGTAAAGTTCCTAGGGAAAAATTTCTTCCTGAGAATATAAAAGTTCATGCTGCAACTGATTGTCCACTCCAAATAGGTTCAGGGCAAACAGCTTCCGCGCCTCTCAGTTGACACGATTGCGGTCAATTGGGCGAAACATGGTATCAATAATGGATGAAGCCCTGCAACTAGAAGTTGGACATAAAGTACTAGAAGTTGGTGGTGGTTCAGGATGGCATGCTTCTACTATAGCAGAGATAGTTGCTCCTTCTGATTTACCGAAGGAAAAATGGGGACACGTATACACTTTAGAACGAATATCAGAATTAGCTTCGTTTGCTAAATACAATATTGAAAAAGCTGGATATGGAAATCGGATTACAGTAATTCATTGTGATGGAACATTAGGTTATGCTGAAGAAGCACCTTATGATCGAATTCTAGTTGCAGCGGCAGGTCCAGAAGTTCCAAAACCGCTTCTTCAACAATTAAAAGAAGACGGAATACTTCTTCTTCCTGTTGGGAGTATTCAATTTTATCAAACATTACTTAGAATAAGGAAAAAGGGTGAAAAATTCATTGAGGAAAACTTAGGTGGAGTTGCGTTTGTACCTTTAATTGGCAAGCATGGTTTTAAGTTATGAAATTTAACCAAACCATGACTCAAGTGTTGTTTTACTTTTAGATTCTTTAATTCCTTCTTTCATTTTCTTAAGAGCTTTACTTACTCTTTCTTCAGAAAAATCTCTTTCATGACATAGAAATTCTATTACTTTTTCAAAATCAGGTTGTTTCCATTCAAGTTTGTAATTATTGGTAACTTTTGGATCAAGAAAGATTTGTCTTATTCTTTTAGGTTCAACTGGAAATGTCACATCTTTCAATGTTGGTAATAAATCTTCAATGGTTCCATGCTTTTTTATTAATTTGAGGGCAGTTTTTGGACCAATTCCTTTTACTCCTTCAGGATTAAAGTCAGTTCCTATAAGCATTGCAACGTCTATTAATTGTTCACGAGTAATTTCTAAATCTTTCAATGTGGAATCTAATTTCATTACTTCAGGTACTACTTCTATATACACATTTTTTCTGGGTAATTTTCTTTTTCCACTTATCGTAACATTTCTAATAAGAGCTTTTGCTCCAAAAAGAAGGCTATCATAGTCTTGACTACCACAATAGTCTGCATCCCCTTTTGTTGTTAAGTATGCAGCTTGCGCTTCACCTTCAGAAGGTGCTTGAATCCATGGAACACCTAAATGTGTTAATAGTCTTTTTGAGTCATCAGGCATGTAATCCTTAAGTTTTGATGTCATTTGTGCAAAACTTCTTGCTTTCTCTATCTTTCCCTCTTTAATGGCTTGTTCATATTTCACAAGTGCTTCTGCTTTAATTTTAGCTCGTCGCTTAATTTCAACTTCTTTAAGTGCAGGTGGAGTTCCATCAAAAATATAGGCAACTTTTATGCCCATTTCAACTAGTTTAACTGTTCTATAAAATAAACCACTTAGATGACTAGTAATTTTACCTGAGCGATCTTTTAGTGGTGTTCCATCTGGTTGCCTAATAATTGCCAAGAACTGATAAAGTGCGTTATATGCATCAATGGCAATTGATTTACCGTTTAAAATATTAAAATCAATTGAAGTTTTGGGTATTAGTCCTCTCAGATTTACACCCATCTTTGAAGTCACCGGTTAATGATATTCATTAACTCATAAAAAAGATGAATTGGGGATTCACTTCTTATCTACCAATTCAACTCTTCTTTTTCCTTTTGTACGTGTTGAAACAAAAATTTCTCCTTCAATCTCCATACGCATCAAAGTCTTATTTAATTCTCCAAAACCTACACCTTCATGTGTTCCTTTAACTAAATCAAATAAATCGATATCAGTCATTGGACCTTTTCTTTCTAAGAACTCTTGAATTTGAGTATATAGTGGATGTGATTTCCATGTTTTCATAGTCATTTTCTATTCCTCAATTGATGTTATTATGCCACTGGGGTTGTTGGTTTCTTTAATTGTCGAACATGTTTCATAAATCCTTTGTACCAATTCTCCATATTTGGCATTATTGAAGGACCAATTTTATCAATAGCTTTCTTGAAATCTTCAGCTTGAACTTCTTTAGCGTCTAAATCATTTCTTAACGCATTTAATCCAGCTTCTCTACAAAGAGCCTCTATGTCTGCTCCAGAATATTTCTTAGTCATTAAAACAAGTTGATTTAGATCAACATCTTTTCCTAATGGCATATTTTTAGTATATATCTTAAAGATTTCTAGTCTACTATCTTTATCCGGTTCAGGAACGTATATCAAACGATCAAATCTTCCAGGTCGGAGAATTGCAGGATCTACAATATCTGGTCTATTTGTAGCTGCGATGATCACTACATCTTCTAAAGAAACCAGTCCATCCATTTCTGTTAATAATTGGCTTATAACACGTTCTGCTACTCCACTATCGGCATAACCCATTCCTCTTCCAGGAACTAATGAATCAAATTCGTCAAAGAATACAACAGCAGGAGAAGCCATTCTTGCCTTTCTAAAAACTTCTCGAATTGCTTTCTCGGATTCTCCTACCCACTTTGAAAATACTTCAGGACCTTTTATAGTGATGAAATTTGCTTCACTTTCTGTTGCAACTGCCCTTGCAAGTAGTGTTTTTCCACATCCTGGAGGTCCATAAAGCAGTATTCCTTTTGGGGGACGTATTCCCATCCTATTAAAGACATCAGGATTTTTTAAAGGCCATTCCACAGCTTCTATAAGGTCTTCTTTTATTTCTCCTAAACCACCTATTTCTGTCCAATGAACTGTTGGAACCTCAATGTAGACTTCTCTCATAGCTGTTGGAGTGATTTCTCTGAAAGCATTTAAGAAATCTTCCATTCTAACTTCCATTTTTTCTAACACACTTGGTGGTATACGTTCTTCTTCTAGATTTATCTCAGGAAGATATCTTCGTAATGCCTTCATTGCTGTTTCACGACTTAATGAAGATAAATCTGCTCCAGTGTAACCGTGAGACATTTTTGCTAGTTTGTCCAGATCAACATCTTCAGTTAGAGGCATTCCTCTAGTGTGAATTTGCATTATTTCAAAGCGACCTTTTTGGTCAGGTACACTTATTTCTATCTCACGATCAAAACGCCCAGGTCTTCTTAAAGCTGGATCTAGGGCTTCTGGTCTATTTGTTGCACCTATAACAATAAGATATCCTCTTCCAGCAAGTCCATCCATTAAAGCAAGGAGTTGTGCTACAACTCGTCTTTCTACTTCTCCAGTTACTTCCTCTCTTTTTGGGGCAATCGCATCTAATTCATCAATAAAGATTATGCTGGGAGCATTTTTTTGAGCTTGCTGGAACATTTCTCGAAGTCGAGCTTCAGATTCTCCATAAAACTTACTCATTATTTCTGGTCCATTTATTGAATAGAAATTGGCTTCAGATTCATTTGCTACTGCACGTGCTAAGAGGGTTTTTCCACATCCTGGTGGACCATGAAGTAGTACTCCCTTAGGAGGATCGATTCCTAGTCTCTGGAAAAGCTCTGGATGCCTAAGGGGGAGTTCAACCATTTCTCTTATGCGTTGAATTTCTTCATGTAGTCCTCCTATATCTTCATATGTAGTTCTAGGTAACCCTTTGGTTTCAGGAGCTGGTTCAGCCATTATTTGAACATTTGTACTATGACTGATTCTAACTATTCCATGAGGACGAGATTTAGTTACTCTAAAAGGTATAGCGTGACCTAACATCATAACTAGAGTTGTGTCTCCCTCAACAAACGTTCTTTCCATAAGTCGATTTTTAACAAAGTTTGTAAAATCGTCATCTACATTTAGTTTCATATCTATTGGAGCCAAAACTACTGTAGTAGCATTTGTGACTTTTGCTGGACGAACAATAACTAGTTCATGCATTGCAACTCCTGCGTTTTTTCTAGTGAATCCATCTATTCTGATAATTTCCCTATTTTGATCTTCAGAATATGCTGGCCAAGCTATAGCTGCTGTATTTCTTTTTCCAACAATTTCTATTACATCTCCTGCTGATATGCCCAATTTTTGCATTGTTTGTTGGTCAATTCGGGCAATTCCTCTATAAACATCACGTTGTCGTGCATCTTCTACCTTAAGTTGTATTTCGGTCACTACTTTTCCTTCCTCGAATGAATTATCCTAAAGCTCCACTTTTCGTGGGCGAGTATTACTATATAAAGGTTAAAGTAACTTAGAGCCTGTTCACACCTAGAGTTTGAATTTGACCTACTTCTTCCATATTGGTTAATCTTTTCTCAGTTTCATCAAGAATTCCTTCTTTATCTTCAGGCAGTATCATATTTACTATAAGTGCAGAGAGTCCAAATGCGATAGGTTCTTTAGCAAATTTCTGGTTTGAAGTGAGGTCTGCTAATTCTTTTTTAATTTTTTCTTGTAATGCTTCAAGATCAACAGTTGATTCCGATGGAAAAATTTTGTAAGCTATTCTCCTGACAACATGAACATTGGCCACATTACAAAAGTTGAAAGTAACTGGAATGCATGGAAATCATTTAAAGTTGATCCAATAGCAACTCCCAAACCAACAAATCCCGAAGTAATTAGAAGCATTGCACCTATAGCTGTAATTGCACCAATAACAAAAGTAAAAGAAGGTATAAACGCACCCATCATTCCAGCAACAATCATCAATATTATTCCTTGAATTGTTGCTGTTGTTGCTCCACCAAAAATTTTTCCAATTATTATGCTAGTCCGACTAACAGGTGCAACTAACATTTCTTTCATGAACCCAAATTGTCTGTCAAAAATAATTGAAACACCTGAAAATACAGAACCAAAAAGAAGTCCCATCCCAATCACACCTGGCGCCATGTATGACAGATAATTAATACCGCTGAATCCACCAATAAAACCTCCTAATCCCAATCCAAATATAGCCAGAAAGAAGAAGCTTTGTGCTACTGAGGAGACAACTCTAGCTTTTGCTCGCCAATAACGTTTTAACTCTCTCAATAATACAACATAAATTGCTTGACCAGATAATGGTTGAACCATTCAATATTCACCTTGCTATTTAACGAATTAACCTCTAGAGTGTCATCCTCGTGCTTGTTTCATTATTCTGTATCTTCGTACCATATCCATGAAACTTCCTTCTTCTTCACGAATATTTCGACCAGTTACCGATAAAAATACATCATCTAAAGTGGGTTTTCTTAATTCAACAGACTCTAAAACAACACCTGCATCTTCAGCTATTTTTACTATTTCAGGAATTCTATGTCCCCCATTATCTACAAGCAAATTCAAACATTTAGAACAAACTTCACCTTTTAAATTAATATTTTTTTGGACTATATCATTTTCTGTTTCTTGGTTTGTTTTTTCAATCACGTTTTTTTCTTTTAAATTAGAGTTATTAGTTTCGTTAATTGTGTTGTTAGATATTTTGGGGACTTTTTGCATCATTCTGCTAATAGCCGCATAATTGTTTCCTGTAGCTATAATGTTAATTCGGCTTATCCATTCTTTCTGTTCAATGAGCGATCGAAAGTTTCCAATATCCGAAGAATCCTTAAAGAGTAAAGTTACAACATCTCCTTCTAATCGGGCTTTCAGATTATCTGGTTTATCCTTAACAACAACTTTTCCAAAATCTATTATCAATATATGTTTACTGAGATAATCAGCTTCTTCAGTATAATGAGTTGTTAGAATAATAGTTACATCTTTTTCTTGGTTAAGTCTTAGAATATGTTCCCAGATTGAGCGTCTAGTTTGTGGATCTAATCCTAGTGTTGGTTCATCCAAAAAGAGTACTTGTGGGTGATGTAGTAATCCTCGGGCAATTTCTAATCTTCGTTTCATACCTCCACTATATGTTTTTACAAAATTATCGGCTCGGTCATTTAATTTGACTAATTCTAATACTTCTTTTATTCGCTGTTGTCTAGTATTATGTTTGAGACCATACAATCGGCCATGAAAATCCAAATTTTCTCGTCCGGTCAGCTCAATATCTAGTGTTGTATCTTGAAAAACATAACCAATACTACGTCTGACAGCATCGGGTTCTTTTAGAATGTCATGACCATTGATTTTAGCAGTCCCACTTGTTGGTTTTAATAAAGTTGACAACATATTTAGTGTAGTTGTTTTTCCTGCTCCATTTGGACCAAGAAACCCTAAAATTTCGCCTTTTTTAACGTCGAAGCTTACTCCATCAACTGCTTTAACATTTTTGTCGTAGATTTTCGTCAATTCTTTAACTTCAATCGTATTAATTTGATTCAAGCCTCCGTTTTGTGCCGATTTTTAAGGAGATGAATTAGTTTTCAATTACTTCTTTTACTAAATCTTTGTTTTCTTTTAACCAGGTTATAATTACATCTTTGTTATTTTCCAACATATTCTCAGCCATTCCAGCAAACATAGCTGGCAACGTTTTACCTATCTCTGCTTTAAGCTTAGAAATTAATTCTGTTTCTGCGTCCATTGAAATTATCTCTCCGTTTTTAAATATCGCAACTGAAATGATAAATTTGTATCTTAATTTTTAGTTTTCGCTAGATTTTTTTCTGTTAGAACCACGCTTAACTTTGTAATATCCAGCTAATCGACGTCCTGTAGCTGAATCCATTACTATTGTACGTTTCTTCTTTTTCTTTTTATGTTTAACCTTTAAAGTCCATATCGGCAATAACACCAGTTCAGAAGCTATGGGGCAAACTCCCAATGTTAATTTTAATTTTGAATAAATTCTTTTTTTCCCTATCTTTATTTTTGGAATTTTTGGGATTTCTTTTGGAAGTCGCGGGATAAATGATATGTTTTCATCATCATCCAGGTCTTTAAGTTTTTCAGGACTTTTTGTCATTAATCTATGAAATAGGATTGTACCTCTTTCAATAGAAATCATTGCACCTGTGGTTGCACTTAGATAATATGTTTCAATTTCTTCTCTACTGAAAAAGAATAAATGTTTAGATTTTCGAGTTGCAGATACTTTCCATATCGGTAAATATGAAAAGTTAGCATCGTAGAATGATTCTTGTTTCATAAAGAGACCACCTTCCAGCCAAGATTTAGCTTTCTTAAGAGCTTCTACTTGAGTCACTCTTGTAGGTATCACCATGACTTCTCCTAGAACATTTTTTGATGGCGAAAAACCAAATTTTAAAAGCCAATATAACTTTTCTTCTCCATTTTTTGCTTTAGTCGTTTTTACGATTCTAGATTTGACAAGAGAATTAAGTGCTTCTTCAATATCATCTAGATTTGCATCTAAATTATTGGCAACATATTCTGCAGTTACGCTTTGCCTTACAGAATTTAACAGATACTTTACTCTTTCTAAGAGATTCTCAGAATGCGAAAGTGAAATTTGTTTCTTCTTTTCTATTTTTTGCTTATGTAGAAATTTCTTAAAAAAATGTCTCGATTCATCAGAAATAGACTGTGGAATATCTTTTTCGTCCATTGTAAGATGTTTTGTTAATAGCCAACGAACTTGAAAATTAACTACGTCATCAAAAACATCCGGAGATAATATGAGAAATTCTCCTGTTCGAAGACTGGGAAGTTTTTGTAATACGCTTTCAGAATGAGTTGGATCTATTGATTGGATAATTTGTTTGACTCTGGCAATATCTTGTCTAGTCATCATACGGCCTAAGCACCATGTGTTGACTTGTGCGAGTGCTTTGTAATCGATGTCAGTGATGTTTTGTGTAGCTGCGATTAATCCAACTCCATATTTTCTTGCCTGTTTAAAAAGAAAGGCGTAAGCTTCTTTGGGTGGAGGATTACGTGGATAAGGTGGAATATATGGGGCGATTTCATCAACATAAAATAGCATTTGTATCTTTTCTGAAGGATTTTTTAGCATCCAACAGTAAAGTTCCCTGAGTAATGTTGCTAAGAAGAATTGTTTGTCGTTTGTGGAGCTAAGTGTATTTAGGTATATTATATTTAAAGGAATTTTTCCGTCATTTCTATCCATAAACATGTCTATGTCAATTTGGACCCCTTTCTGAAACATAAGTGAAGGTGTTCCTACAGTTAGAAACCGTAACTTTCGAGCAATTTCTCTTGGTTCACCTTTTGTGACAAAACTTTTCACTAGTTCGTTTATCTCTTGAGGAGAATTTAGTACGATTTCAGTCAAATGGGCTATATCTTTTATTGTTTGATCATTTCTCCACATGTATTCAATTATTGTGAAAAGGTAAGCTTTTGCTCCTTTTCCTGAGTCTGAAGATAAATCATACCCAAGAAAACTAACAAGTGAAGTGGCTGTCATATCAAGAGCAAT
>JARRMA010000015.1:0-9586 GCA_037386505.1 Candidatus Bathyarchaeota archaeon | reverse complement strand
GCAATAGCAGCCTCAGGAACTGCAGCCATAAGTGCATTAGCAGAGAAGCCTGAAACATTTTTCAGAAGTTTCTTGGTAGTAGCCCTTGCTGAAGCAATTGCAATCTATGGTTTAATTGTTGCGATATTGTTATGGATAAGCCTCTGAGTTTGCTTTAAACACTCCTCAAATATCATTAACACTATTGTTATGTTAGAAAATTAGTTGATTTGAAACTAACTTAACTTTTCTATGTTGTTAATTGTAATAATTAATTTTCATATTTTTTGAAATTAATAAAGGGTCTTTATTGAACCAAGAACTAAAAAATATTCAATTAAGAGTGAACTTTTTTATGTCAAAATTATTTTGAATGTTAAATTTTTAATACTGATTGAATGCATTTACTATTGTTGGTAACTTTTTTATGATAACAGTATTTGATCCTGTTTGCGGAATGCCTCTGGATCCTGGGAAAACTAGTTTTAAAGTTGATGTACGGGGTAAACGATATTATTTTGATAGTGAACATTGTAGAGACACTTTTTTGGAAGGTTCAAAGATCGCTTATTTTTCAATGGAAATCGGAATAAAGAGCGAAATTCCGACTTATAGCGGAGGTCTAGGGATTCTAGCAGGTGATACGATAAGATCTAGTGCTGATTTAAAAATTCCTTTAGTTGCAGTTACTCTAGTTAGCAAGAAAGGTTATTTAAAGCAAAAATTGACTGAAGACGGAAAACAGATAGATTATCCTGAAAATTGGGAACCTTCTGAATTTTTGTATCCTTTATCCTCTGATGTGGCAATTAAAATTGGGGGCAGGGACGTCAAAATTAAGGCTTGGCTTTTTGATCAGGAAAGTTTGACAGGAGGAGTTGTTCCAGTATTATTTCTTGATACTGATGTTGATGGAAATTCACGGGAAGATAGAGAAATCACTTCTTTTCTTTATGGAGGTGATGACGAATATCGGTTAAAACAAGAGATGATTCTTGGAATAGGCGGTGTTAAAATTTTAGATGCTCTAAATTTCAATATCGGAAAATATCATATGAATGAGGGGCATTCTAGCTTACTCGGTTTGGAATTACTAAAAAAGAATGATATGAATATTAAGAAAGTAAAAAATTCATGTATTTTTACAACACATACACCTGTGGAAGCTGCATTTGACAAATTTTCATACAGTCTAGTTAGTGAATTGCTAGATGATAATTATCCTATCGATGTTCTCAAGGAATATGGGGGGCCTGATAAATTGAATATGACTCTTCTTGCGTTAAATCTAAGCAAATATACAAACGGTGTAACAGAAGCCCATATGAAATATTCAAGGAAGTTATTTCCTGGCCATTATATCCGAGAAGTAACGAATGGAGTACATTCTTACATGTGGACTTGCAATCATTTTCGAGAATTATTTCATAAAAATCTTCCAGGTTGGGTAAACGAACCCGAACTTCTCGTAAGAATTGATAAAATTTCAAATGAGGATATTAGAGAAACACATCTTGAAGCGAAAAAAGATTTACTTAATTTAGTAAATGAAAAAACAAATGTGAAGATGGAAATTGATACTTTGACTTTGGGTTTTGCTAGAAGAGCTACAATGTATAAGCGTGCGACATTAATTTTTTCGGATTTACATCGACTTAGAGATTCTTCAAGACGCGGAAAAATTCAATTAATTTTTGCTGGAAAGGCACATCCTAAAGATGTAGCAGGAAAAGATTTGATAAAAGAAATTTTTGATTTCAAAAACAAATTGAAGGATGAAATTAAAATTGTTTACCTTGAAAATTATAATATTGAAATGGCTACCAAACTTACGTCGGGAGTTGATGTATGGTTAAATACTCCTTTGCCTCCATTTGAGGCTTCAGGAACGAGTGGAATGAAAGCAGCACATAATGGTGTAATAAATTTCAGTGTTTTAGATGGTTGGTGGATTGAAGGTTGTGTAGAAGGTTTAACAGGATGGGCTATTGGACCACAACCTAATGAACCTTTATCTGAGCAGGAAAGAAGAGTTCGAGAACTTGAGGATCTTTATAGTAAATTACATTATCTTATTATTCCCAAGTTCTATGATGCCAAAGACGAATGGGTGAAGATGATGAAAAACTCTATCGGAAAAGTTGCTTACTATTTCAATACCCATAGAATGATGAGAAGATATGTTACAGACGCTTACTTATGATTTCTAAGAATTATTTTTCTCTCCAATTTTTCTTATGACTTTTTAATAGCATTTAGCAACCAAGGATTTGGAAATAATTTTTTTGAAGGTATTTAAGAATTTTAATCAAAATGAAAGATTCTTAGCTGATAACAGAATAATACTTGAAAACAATTTTTTGGTAAATTAATCATAAAATAAGAGCCTATCAAATAGCTTATCTTTTTTAGTTTATTACTCTTATTGTCAGTTGGTAGATGGTTTTGTCTATTTATGTAACAAAGGCTGACGGAACAACCCAATTATTCGAAAGAGAAAAAGTTGTGAACACTTGTCTTAGAATGGGTGCAACAAGGACAGTTGCTGAATTAGTCGCTTCAAAAATAGAATCAAAAATCTATAATGGAGTAGATACACGAAGAATTCTTCAAATGATTTTCAGATATTTAAGAAAGCATAGACCTGTTATTCAGCATCAGATTGACTTAAGGAAAGCTTTGAGTTTATTTAATCCAGCCCCAGAATTTGAACATTTTATTCAAGTATTGCTAAATGAGAATGGTTACAAAGTCTCTCCGAATCAAATTGTAAAAGGACGATGTGTTGAACATGAAATTGATGCCATTGCAAGAAAAAATGGACAAACCTGTTTAGTTGAAATCAAACATCACTATAACTATCATACAACAACCAGTCTCGATGTTAGTAGAATCTCTCGAGCTGTATTTGAAGATGTTACAGAGGGATATGAACTTGGGTTAAATGATCTAAAGATTGATTTTTCGTTGATTATCTGTAATACAAAATTGTCTGAACATGCTAGACGTTATGCGGATTGTAGAGGAATTAGCCATATTGGATGGGGTTCACCAAAAAACCGTGATTTACAAACATTGATTTCAAAAAAGAAATTGTACCCTGTAACTCTTCTTAAAAAACTGAATTCACAAACTAAGCATCAATTAACATCTAATCACATCATGTTGTTAAGGGATTTAATTGAAAAAAATCTTTCAGAACTAAGAAAATTAACGGGAATTTCTAAAGAAAAGCTTCAAGGCATCGTTAATAATGCAAGAGAAATAATGTCAGAAAAATGATTTTGTTTTCTTATTTTAATTGATTATACTTAGGCAACATTTATTTGATTCTTTATTATATATTAATATACTTGATGAAAAATGTTGAGAGAAACGCTTCACTGCGCAGACCCTCAATGCACAGATTTAATGAGACTTGTTTTTAAAAACGAACGTTTTATTGGATATCGTTGTCTTCTAAAACCAAATACCCATAATTTCAGGTATAATATTGACCATAATTTATGGGAAAAAATAATAATTAATACTAAACCGATAATTGGTTTTAAAGAATCTCCATATCAAATATGGTGTGACGAAGAACTTACATATAGATAACCTTAATTCTGCAAATTTTTTAATAGAAGAAATCTCGTATTTTTTGCGAATCATATTTATGTGAGTCTGCTAATCTGGACTGTTTAAATATAAGAACTCGAAATTAGAAAGGTTAGAGGACAGAAAACATGGGTTCCAAAGCACCGAAAGGCGAACTTGCCGCAAGAAAATTGCTTGCAAAACGAAAAAACTTCAGATGGAAAGACGTCTACTATAAACGTCGAATGCTAAGATTAGATATTAAATCAGATCCATTAAAAGGGGCTCCTATGGCTAGAGGCATAGTGCTTGAGAAAGTTGGGATTGAGAGTAAGCAACCTAACAGTGCCATAAGGAAATGTGTTAGAACGCAACTTATCAAGAATGGCAGAGTAATAACTGCTTTTCTTCCAGGAGATGGTGCCTTAAATGTTGTTGATGAACACGATGAAGTAGTTGTAGAAGGGATAGGTGGATCTCGTGGTGGAGCTATGGGAGATCTTCCTGGTGTCCGATGGAAAGTTTCAACCGTTAATGGAGTTTCCCTTAATGAGTTGGTTCTAGGTAGAAAAGAAAAACCTATGCGATAGAAATTAAGTCTGCTCTCTAAATAACACTTAAATATTTGTTTCTGAACCCAGAAACTTTGTCAAGGTGGCTCTTTTGAGCAATATGGAAGATATAAAACTATTCGGAAAATGGAGCTTCGAAGGTATTCAAATAGAGGATCCTGGGCTCAAGCAATACATATCTCTTAAGCCAGTATATGTACCTCATAGTATGGGTAGACATGAACATGGAAAGTTCCATAAAGCAAAAGTCAATATTGTTGAAAGGTTAATCAATAATCTTATGCGTCCTGGTAGTAGTGCGGGAAAGAAGACAAGAGCCATAAATTTGGTTAAAAATGCTCTTGAAATTATTAATTTACGAACAGGAGAAAATCCTATACAGGTTCTTGTAACAGCAGTAGAAAATACATCACCTGGTGAAGATACAACCCGGATAAGTTACGGTGGTATTGCTTATCATATGGCTGTAGATATATCTCCCCAAAGAAGAGTTGATCTTGCTCTAAGGTTTCTAAGCGAAGGTGCAAGAAAACAATCTTTTGGTAATCCCAAAGCTTTGGATGAATATCTTGCTGAAGAGTTGGAATTAGCAGCTAAACAAGATGTAAAAAGCTATGCCGTTAAAAAGCGTAATGAGATGGAGCGAATAGCCCGTTCCTCAAGGTAAGAATTTTAATTGTATGCTAATATTTTAGAAAAGGTGTTTTTGCATTTGATTTTTCTTCAAAAAGTTAAAATAACTGAACAACATGTTCTCTCTACGAATTACACTAAATAATGAGTAAATGATAAATAAAAAAATAAAGGAGAATTAAAAGTAATGAGCAAATCAGAAAAACCCCATCTGAACTTGGTAGTAATCGGTCATATTGACCATGGAAAATCAACAACTGTAGGTCATCTCTTCTCCCTTACAGGAGCAGTTGATGAGCGAACTGCCAGGACATATGAAGAAGAAGCTAAAAAATTAGGTAGAGAAACCTTCAAGTTTGCTTGGGTTTTGGACAAACTCAAAGAGGAACGCGAACGAGGAATGACAATTGACGTTGCCTATCTTAAATTTGAAACCCCCAAGTACGCTTTCACAATTATTGATGCTCCTGGCCATAGAGATTTCGTTAAAAATATGATTACTGGTGCCAGTCAATCAGATGCTGCTATTCTTCTTGTTTCTGCAAAAAGAGGAGAATTTGAGGCAGGAATAGGTGCAGGTGGACAAACAAGAGAACATGCTTTTCTTGCATACACATTAGGTGTTAATCAACTTGTTGTTGCAATCAATAAAATGGATGATCCATCAGTTGATTGGAATGAAGAACGTTATAATGAAATTAAAGACGAGATGACACGAATCTTAAGAATGTCTGGATTTAATCCTGCAAAGATTCATTTTGTTCCTACTTCTGGTTGGACTGGAGACAATCTGGCTAAGAAGAGTGAACATATGCCATGGTATAAGGGTCCAACACTATTTGAAGCACTTGACGAGATGGAAGTTCCAGCCAAACCTACAACTAAACCATTGAGAATCCCTATTCAAGACATCTATACTATAACTGGAATTGGTTCTGTTCCCGTAGGTAGAGTTGAAACTGGTATTCTAAAAGAAGGTGATAACCTTATTTTCATGCCATCCAAAGCAACTGGACAGGTTAAGTCAATCGAAACTCATCATGTAAACGTTAAACAAGCTCTTCCAGGAGACAACATAGGTTTTAACGTAAGAGGAATTTCAAAGAAAGATGTTCACAGAGGAGACGTAGCAGGACATGTTGACAATCCTCCTACTATTGCACGAGAATTCATCGGACAAATAATTGTAATTCATCATCCAACAGCTATAGCTGCAGGATACTCTCCAGTATTACACTCAAACACAGGTCAAGTATCAGTTAGATTCAAAGAACTTATTTCAAAGCTTGATCCGAGAACTGGTCAAGTAGTAGAAAAAAATCCATCTTTCTTGAAAACTGGTGATGGTGCAGTTGTAAGATTTGAACCAATTCAGCCTATTTCTGTTGAAACATACAGCGATTTCCCTGAACTGGGACGATTTGCGGTTCGAGATATGGGTACAACTGTTGCTGCTGGAGTAATAAAAGAAATCAGTATTAAGGGCTAAAAGGGACCCTTTTTTTCTTCTCTTTTTTTATTTTTAATTTAAGAAAGTATTAGTGTAAACAAGTTATAGCCAAGAATCATTAATATTCCTTGAGCCAAGCATACAAATCCTACAATAAGTGTAATAGGTCTTGAAGCTAATATTGTTCCAAGTAATTTCATGATATCTTCAATAAATTTGAAAACCATATAGACGATTACTCCTGGAATTAGGAATATTATAACATATATCCATATTGGAGCAATTCCAAAGATAGGTCCTGATAAAGGAAAGAAGAAATACAATGCCCCTACACATAAACCTCCAGCTATTAATCCTAAAAGAGCTGCCCATGGAAAATCCTTTATTGGTTTAAGAATCAGAACCAATCCAGCAATTATTAATAAATAAATCGTATATGAATCAATGTTAGTGGCTTGTGCTTGCCATGCAGCTGCACCTGTAATGATTAATAGAATTCCAGCAAAGAACCCAAAAAAGGAGATAATTTTTATAAATATACTTGTAGTAGTTCCTAAAATTGGTACAGGTTTTACTAATTTTTGAACGAACCATGATGTTGCAATAATTCCACCTAAAATTAGTATATACTCTGCGTTATTAATCAAAATACTAAAATCAATACCGAAATCCATTCTTAATCCTTCCAGAGATCAGTTACTTATATTCTAATTGATCAAGAACTTTTAATCTTTCCCGCATTTATTTCCATGTCTTTTTCTGAAAATTTTCTTTGGTTCAACTAATCGATACTTATTATGTTATATAGGCGTCTCTAATATTGTATTAATTACAAAATGTTTTCTAGAGAGTGATATAGTTTGCCTTCATTAGCAAAAAAGAACAAGCAAAAAAAGAAAAAACATGATCAAAAAATCGGGAAATAACTCAAATCTTTTTTAGATATTTGAGATAAAACTTTTTCATTTTTTTATTTACAAGACTCAAACATTGTTTATTTTGTTTGATCTATCTTTTACATGTATTACGTAAAAATTAATACTCGTCGTTAATGTTGATCCATGAATTTTCTTTGTATATTAATAATGTCTGTACTATTTTTGGCTTGAGAGTAATCTGAAAGGCGATCATTGTTTAATATTATAAATTGAGGTCCCCACTTGAATTTAGAAAGCATCTCTATAGCTTGTTCCTTTGAGCCAACAATATATAAAGCAGCAGCTAACGCTTCAACTGTGCTTAATTTTGTTGGTTTTCCGTAATTTACTGGATTCGCAGCTACTAAATATGGTAAACAACGGTGAACCCAGATCGATTTAATGTCAAATACTTCTTGTGCATGAACCCAACTGCAATCTAAAGCGGATAAACCTCTTTTTTCTAATCTCTCGCGATCTTCTGGTGAAAATGCTTTGGGAGTGAAAGGATTTAAGATCAACGATCCTTTTGGTATTTCTTGGGTTCTATGAACCACATGGACTAATTGGTGACGTTTTAATTTTAATGTACTACATTTTTTAGGATCACATTGTTTAGCCTGATAAACAATAACTTTGACATATTTACTTTTGATCCCTCCTCACCTCCAGATGACACATTGGATCATCCATGATTTGAGGAATCCAATCCAGAATGTCTGTGGGAATCATGTGATAACCTTTTTCGCTTGCAACAAAATCTCCTGCAGCACCATTAATGAATGCCCCTGCAATAGCCGATCTCATGGGAGTAGCTCCCATAGCCATCAAACCTCCTACAATTCCAGATAACACATCACCAGTTCCACCGACAGTCATTCCCGGATTACCCGTAAAATTCAACTTAATTGATTCTCCATTCGAAATCAAATCTGTAGGTCCTTTTAGAAGGAGTGTGACACCTAATTTTTTAGCTATTTTTTGAACAATCTCCTTTTGTTCTTCCAATCCCTCGGGTAACTTGGATCCAGTAAATATTTCATACTCTTTTCTATGTGGTGTCAAAACTATGGGACAATCTACTTTTCTTTTAAATTCTGCAAAGGCCTTAATTCCATCAGCGTCAAGAAGGATCGGTGTCCCTCTTTCTTCTGTTTCTTCAATTATTTCTTTTACTGTTTCTTGGGTTTCTTCATGCATTCCTAATCCGGGACCTAGAACAACTGCATTAGCTTTTTCTAAATAATTTTTAAGAACAGGAACATGATTTGAGTTTAGATGTTTTCCTTTCAATTTCAAAGTAATTAGTGATGGAGACATAGATGAAATTGCATATGCAGTTTTTTCTGGAGACGCTACGGTTACTACATCAACTCCTGTGCGAAGTGCGGCCATAGCAGCTAAAGCAGGAGCTCCAGAAAAAATATCACTTCCTCCAATAACTAATAATCTTCCAAACTCTCCTTTATGAGATTCCTTTTTTCTAGACTTTACAGCTAATGATATATCTCCAGGACCAGCAAATTGCTCAAATTCGTATGGCAATCCTATATTTCTAACGATAATCTTCCCCGTATATTCCTTAGTTCTGAAAAAACCTGTCTTTGTTCTGTAAAAGGTGATCGTCAAATCTGCCTTAACTGCCTCTCCTAGAACCTCACCAGAGTCTGAATTAACTCCAGTAGGAACATCTATAGAGATACAAAAAGCATCCATTGAATTGATTTTTTGCACCAATTGTAAAATCGGAGGTCGTAATTTTCCCTTTGAACCTGTTCCTATTTGGCAGATTTATGTGAAATTCTTGAAGAAGATGATGCAAGAATAATTTGTACTTTAAAACCTGAACATTTTAAATATCGAGCAGCGACAAAGCCATCTCCACCATTTCCACCTAAACCACAAAAAATTGCGATTTTAGTGTCTTTTGGATCAAATCTTGAAGAAATCTCTTCTGCTACGTTCCTTCCTGCTGCTTCCATTAACTGCAATAATGAAATTCCATAATATTCAGAATTAATTTCTATAGCTCTCATTTCTCGACTGGTAATTGCATCTTTTATCATTTTTCTAACCCCTAAAACTATACTGTAAGAGTTTTGCCATAAAAGTGAACGCCTTAAATCTTATTTGTACCATTCTGTTCACTCAATTTAAAAATAATATCGCAGGTTTATATGATTAAACTTGTAATAGAATATTTCTAAAACGTAAGAAAAATAGTTAGAGCATATTTTTATTAGTTTTAATAGATTAATGTAATTAGATGAAAACATGGCCTGGGAAAAGGAAGGACTAGAATTAGATTTTACTGCTAAAGTACCCGAATGTAGAATAGTAAATAGTAAAATCGAGGGTTATGAATTGACTATTGAGAATTTCTTAGAATCTGGTGAAGAAAAAGCCCTAATTAAGAAACCAAAAGATCTCAAAATTGGTTCTTTAAGAAATGGACT
>JARRMA010000014.1:0-9047 GCA_037386505.1 Candidatus Bathyarchaeota archaeon | reverse complement strand
CTTATCGAGAAAGCTGTCAAGATTATCAATCAAGCAGAGCGTCCAGTAATTATTGCAGGCTTTGGTTCAAGAGGACAAGGAAACAAACTCTTAGAATTAGCCCAAAAAATAAGTGCACCAATAGTTACAACATTCAGATCAAAAGGAGTAATCGATGAAGATAACCCATTCTGTGCAGGAATTCATGGTGGAATAGGATCTACAGCTGCAATAAAACTTGTAAGCAAATCAGATTTACTTGTAGTGATCGGTTCATCATTTAGTCAATATACTCAACTTCCAAAAAAACCAATGGTCCAAATCGACATAAATATGAAAAACATTGCCAAAAAGTATCCAGTTGAAGTTGGATTACTTGGAAATAGTGCTATACTTATTCCAAAACTAACAAAAAAAGTTCAACACAAAGAAAAAATTGAACATTTAAATGAACTTTCAAAACTCAAAAAAGAATGGAATAAACAACTTGAAAGAGAAATAGACTCTGCACTAAAACCAATTAGACCACCTTACATCATTAAAATATTAAATGACAAGGTTTCATCCAATGCAATATTTTCCATTGATGTGGGAGAAAACTGTTGGTGGTTTGGAAGAAACTTCAAAATGAAAAAAACTCAAAAAATGGTAATGAGCGGACTATTAGCAACAATGGGATTCGGTTTCCCTGGAGCTATGGCTGCTTCATTAGCTTATCCTAATAGACAAATAATTTGCATTACAGGTGATGGAGGTTTTACTCAAATTATGGGTGATTTTCTTACTGCTTTAAAGTACAAAATGCCAATAAAAGTCTTCATATTTAATAACAAATCTTTAGGGATGATAAAACAAGAACAAAAAGTTGAAGGCTACATTAGCTCAGAAACAGAATTATATAATTTTAATTTTGCAGACTATGCTAATATTTCAGGTGGATTAGGAATAAAAGTCACTGAACCTAATCATCTTGAGAAAGCAATAATCAAAACATTATCATCTGATAAAACCACAATAGTTGATATTGACACAGATCCTAGAAGATTTTTCTAATTCAAAATATTAACCTGTAAAACCTATTCTTAATTACAACTACTCTAATCTTGATGGTTACAAATTTCTTTTACTAGAAACAACACCGATACTGTTTTGGTACATTCCAGCATATCCTTTATGCGCTGAAGCTCCAAGTTTATGAAAAACAATCTGCACTATCCGCTCTCCAGCATTTAATATAATCTCCTTCGAGCCGATATTTTGTAAATTTAATGTCAACTGTCCCCGAAAACCTGGATCGACAACAGCAAAACTCCCTATTACACCTTCCCTAGCAAGAGACGATCGAATATGAAGAAAGGCAACTATGTTTACTCCCAACTCAACGGTTTCCAAGGTTGCAACTAATTTATACTCTTTAGGATTCAGAACAACTTTTTTTGAACATCTTAAATCATAGCCTGCAGGATTCAAACATGAAGAAATGTCAGATGGTTCAAGTTTTATTTCTCCAGTTTTTAGATGTTCTCTTATCTCAGTATCAGAAAGGACAGTCAATGAAATCACATTTCATATATTTGGATAGATTAAAAGAATTTTTGTAGGATTTACCTAAAATACTTTAATTTCTTGTAGCATCTCACAAGGTCTACAAATATCCCCAACTGTAGGATCTCCACATAGTTTACAGTCAGTTAGCTTAACTTCTTCTGACGCCTTTTCTAGTGCTGGTCTAATTTTTTCTATAGAATTAAAAATAGTAAATAAAGTTCCTGAATGTTTATGTTCCATTTGATTTAGCATATTTCGTATATCATTTCTTAAAGCAGTATGAGCATAAGGACAATCTATACATTGAAACTCTATACCCTTAAGATAAGCATAAAAAACTATTTCCTTTTCTGGAATAATACACATTGGTTTAACACGCTGAACAAAATGCGGATGAACAACAGTTGTAACTGGTTTTGATCGTGCAATACGCATTGGATCACCATGAAAAATATTAAGAAGAATAGTTTGAGTTTCATCATCTAAACTATGGCCAATAGCAAGTTTGTCAGCACCAACATCCTTAGCTATACTGTTAAGAGCCTTTCTTCTAAGAACCCCACAGTAGCTACAGGGAGTTAAACCATTAGTTCTTTTCTTTCGAATTGATTGAACAATTTCATCTAATTCGTAACCAAACATATTTTTGAAAGAAACAACTATTTGCTCAACACCAAGTTTATTGCAATTCCGTTTAGCAATTTCTAAAGCTTCATCTCGGTAATACTTTATTCCTTCATCAATTGTTCCCGCATAGATCGAAACATCTGGAAAAATTTTTTCAACCTTTTTCAATATATGAAGAAGAGTGATGCTATCTTTTCCCCCTGAAACTCCTACCATAATTTGGTCTCTTGGACCAAACATGTCATATTTACTTATTGTTCTCCGCACCTTATCTTCAATAGTCTTACAGAAGCATCTCCTGCAAAGATTCTCTCCAGAATATTTGCGACCAAAAATTGCATCATTCTTTTTACATAAGGTGCAAGTTGCCATTTTTTTCATCTGCTAAGTATGCGTAGTCTAAAAATTATCGGTAATTTAAGGTCTTTGAATTATTCTTAAAAAAATCAAATGCAATGTAACTTAAATCATTTTTATTTTATTCAAAATCTCAAATGAACAAATATTCATCAATTTTTAGATATTATAACAATATTTTCAAATGCTAAGAAATATTTATATTTTAACTTTCCATATTTTGAATAATCATTGAATAAATTAAGTATCTAATTAAGAATTAGGAGTTAAAAAAATGAAAATTGCAGTTTCATGGAGCGGGGGAATGGAATCAGCATTAGCCTGCCTAAAAGCTTCAAAAGAAGGACACGACATCAAATATCTAGTTGTCTTTGTTTCTGAAACATGGCCAGCTTTTTGTCACCCCATTAAAATTATGGAATTACAAGCTAAATCGATTGGAATTCCACTACTAAAACTCCAAGTAAAAGAACCTTATGAACAAGGCTATAGAGAAGCCGTAAAAAAACTGATCGAAAAAGGCGTTGAAGGCATAGTGACAGGAGATATCTACGTCGTCGACGACTTACATGGTCGTTGGATGGACAAAGTAACAGAAGGATTAGACATCAAGGTAATAATGCCATTATGGGAACAAAACACCACAAAAGTATTGAATGAAGAAGTATCATCAGGATTCAAATCTGTTTTCACTTGCCTAGGACAACAATGGTTTACAGAAGAATGGTTAGGAAAAGAACTAAACCCAGATTCAGTAGAGGATCTAAAAGTTCTTGCAAAAGAGAAAAACATGGATCCTTGTGGTGAAAATGGAGAGTATCATACAATGACCATTGATGGACCAAACTTTAAAGAATTTATAAAAATTTCAAAATTTAGCAAAGAAAAGAAAAATGATCGTTTATTCATAAAAATCAATGAATATTCTTCACAACCCAAAAATTCTTAATAAAATTCATTAAAAACCTTCAGAATATTCAACAAGAATTCTATTCGAAGGTTTTTTAAACTAAATCAGTAATATCTCTCGGGGGATGGGAGGTGAGACGATGATTGGAGCAATAATTTTCGTTATTGTTTTTATTCTCTTTATATTGGTTGGTCTTGCTGGCATTCATTTACCCATAGGAGATTGGATAATCCAGGAGTACATCCCTGATATAACCCAAACAGATTATGCAGCATTAGCAGAAGGAATAATCAACGGAGTCATCTACGGAATAATAATTTGGATAATATTCAGCATAGCAATGATGATCTATGGAAAAATGCGAGGACCAGAAGAAGTAGTAGTCAAAGTAGAAAGCAAGAGTAAAAAATGAACCATAAAATTTTTTAAAAAAACCTTTTTTTCCTTTTTTCAATAAAAATTAATCACATATTAAGTAGAAATATCGCTAAACCCGAATATTTCCAGTGGAACCGAATTTTTTAAAACCATAAAATAAACCATAAAGATGAAGCAGTATATATTTTAAACAAATTTATACTTTAAAATCGATTTTCCAAAAAAACATTTTGTAAGATTAAATTTACTAAAAGTGAATTACAGAGATTATTTCAACTGAGTATCCTAATCAACTATTGGATTTATTTCTTTTAATTAGACGAAAAAAATGCAATAACATTATTAAATAAGAAAAAAGCATTTTCTGCAAAAACCTCAGTGATGTTCGCCGAAACTCAGCGAAGAACATTAGTAAACTAAGTAATGTTGGTATCGGCATCGCATCTCTGCAAATTCAGGACGGAAATCAAAACTGAAAATCGACTCAAGACAACAATGCAAAAACAATTCTCTTCGGAGGCTGCAAATCCGAATTGAATAAGAAAAAAATTTTAGGACTATTTTTTGGATTTTTATTAATCTTTGGAATGATGATTGTAATTTCTTACACAATTCCAAATAGTAAGGAAATGGAGGTTTATGATGATTCAATTAAAGTTATAACTTCAAGTTATTCAGGTGTTTCTTATGATTTATTTTATTCTTCTAATTTTTCGGGTAACCTAGTTTTATTTGCTGGAGGGATTTTAGGGCATAAACAATATTGTTCAGGATGGGCTTCAATATTAGCCGAAGAAGGGTATGGAGTTTTAACATTTTCAACACCTCCAGAAGATCTGGATAATGTTCCACGTTACGCTGAAAATTGTAAAAACAATATTGAAACTTTACTTCCATTTATTTTTGACACTTCAGTTTTTCCAATCCCAATAAATGAGGAAAGCATTTCATTAGTAGGAATGTCAGGAGGAGGAGCTGCGACCCTTTCTATGAATGATACCAGAATAAAAACTTCTGTGGCTATTTGTCCATATTACATAGACAATTCTTCAGTTGATAATGTTTCTCCAGTTCTTATTATCACTGGATCAGATGATTACATCGCACCAAGCGATTCACATGGACTTGAATATTATGAAGAACTTAATCCAAACAAAATGATAATTGAACAATCAGATGTAGGACATGATATGAGCCCAATTGGTTGGAAACATCTCGTAGCATGGCTAGACTATTATGTAAATGACGATTACTCGGCTTTTTCAACCTTAACAAGCGCTGAGGATGACCCTGAAATATCTTTTTCTGAAAATGATTTCTCAACATTGCCTTCAGATATTTTGTGAAAAACTGTTCAAGATTTCAAAATAAAATGCTAATAGAATTTTATGTAACACAAAATCATATGTACATAAAGCAAATATTATGATACCATGGCTCAGTTACCAAATAAAAACAATAGGTTTGTTGAGTTCGATTGGCTGAAAATGTTTGCCTTAATATTACTAATTTTTGTTCATAGCGATCTGTATTTTATCTTCCCAGAGATTATTTTTCCAACACAATGGTTTCTAGTAAGCTGCTTTTTCTTTGTTAGTGGATTCTTGGCATATGATTCGTTACACAAACGTGATGCAAGTATTCGAAAATTCCTAAAAACAAAAATTTTATTTTTATACATACCTTTTGTCGCAGTGTCTTTATTTTATTCTCTTTTACAAGTAATAATCAGTAAATCAGAATTAAATTTAATTCAATTACTTTCTCAAATTGCTCTAGTTAATCTAATTGATGTATTTAATTCAGCATATAATTGGGACTTTCTATGGTTTATCCCATATTTACTTTTCTTTATGATAATATTTAGTTTATTAGAAAAATACATCATCAACCCAAAAACTCAGATCACCATAGTCTTGATTTTATGGTTAATTACTATCTTAGCATGGACATTTGATATTTCATTAAAAATTGGACAAGTTTTTAGCCAATATTTTCTAATTTTCATATTTGGGTTTTGGCTAAATAAATTTTCAAAATATGAAATAATTACAAAATTCAATATGTCTATAATTTTTGTTCCATTAGTTGTTTTATTTTCAATTGATTTTTCAAACTTTTTTTCTTTTGAAACAACAATAGAAGCTCTAAAATATTTATTATACACAAATGGAAGAAGCGTTATTTTCAGTCTATCTGCAATTTTGCTTGTTTTATTTATTTTAAGAAAAATTAGAATCCCCAGAAATAGTTATGTGGAGTGGATTGCCAGAATAAGTATTTTGATTTATTTCTTGGATCCTTTTTTTGGTTATTTAATAAGTAATTATGTTTTTATGGAACCAATAATAAATTTCGATGACGGAATGGTTTTTTGGTATTTTATATTAATACGATTATTTGTTTTATTTTTAATCTTGCCTGTTATTTTGAAAGTGATTAATAATTTATTAAGTAAAAGCCAATTCTTAGTAAATATTAAAAAAATTAAGCATGCAAAATAAAAAATAGATAGATTATATTCGATTTCAAACATTTTATGATTTAAAACGATAAAGAATAGCAAAAAATACTTAATAAATTGATTTGGGTTTTAGTGGCTATGAACCGAATTTACATTGTTCTTTCTTTATTTTTAATAATTATTATTATATTCAGCATAAATTCCTATTTTTTTACCAATAAAGAATCAGATAAACCAGAACTATATGTTGGAGTTTCCGTTGCACACTATAATCTAGAAGAAATTATTGAAATTGTAGATAAAATACAATCATATACAAATTTATTTGTTGTTGGAAGCACTGGAATAACTTATGATGTATCTAAACTGGATCCAGTTTGTACATATCTTTATGAAAAAGGTTTTTTCTTTTTAATTTATATGCATCCTACTGACAACATTAATTCGCTTGAAGTTCAACGTCAGTGGGTAGAAAAAGCCAAAAAATTATGGGGACAACAATTTATTGGATTATATGCCTTTGACGAACCTGGAGGTCGTCAAGTAGATAATGATCAATATGTCGTAATTGAAGAAGCAGGAGATAATTATACAGATACTGCTGAAAAATATGTCACTGAATTAAGTAATATTTTATATCATATAACTAATGAGCCAATTGAAGCCGGAGATTTACCATTATTTACTTCAGATTACGCTCTGTATTGGTTTGATTATCAAGCAGGTTATGATACAGTTTTCGCAGAATTTGGCTGGAATTATAGCAGACAACTTAACGTTGCGTTTTGTCGAGGAGCTGCAACTGTTCAAAATAAGGACTGGGGAGCAATAATGACTTGGACTTACAATCATCCCCCTTATATCGAATCAGGACAAGAACTTTATGATGATTTGGTGTTAGCTTATGAGAATGGAGCAAAATATATTCTAGTTTTTGATAGTAACGAAGATTATACACAAGGTATTTTAAAAGAAGAACATTTGGATGCATTGAAAAAGTTTTCAGAATATTCGAAAGAAAATCCTCAATCAAATTTCATAGAAAAAAGAGTTGCTTATGTTCTTCCAAAAGGTTATGCCTACGGTTTTAGAGGACCTAAAGATAAAATTTGGGGTTTCTGGGAAGCGGACTCTCTTAGTTATGAAGTTAGTATGGAACGTGGGGGATTGCTTGAACAGTATGGAAAAAGGTTAGATGTAATATATTACGACAATCTCAATTTGGATGAAACATATATCACTTATATTTTCTGGAATGGGACAATAATTAACCCTTAAGTTAATATCCATGTTTATTGGGTATATTACCAACTTAATTCTTGGCAGGTGCTGACCACACCGGTATCTGCCCATAACCCTACGGCCAACCGATCAACTCTTTCGGGATAAACTCTGTCAAGATACAATGTTACATACCAGTATGGAATTAATTCTAAAGGTTCTTCTCTAGCATGTGGCCATAATTCAGCGGTTACAGGTTCCGAAACAACTGTAAAATTACTAATTCGAACACCATTTGCCACCCATGAAAAACTTTTTACATAATCCATTGCAATATTTATTGCTTCTTGCTCAGAAATATTAACCTCAGTACTTCCCACTGTGAAAATAGACCAATCATCATTTAGAATCTCTAAAAACCCATAGCTATCAAAACTTAGAACAACACTTTTTGATTGAAAGTCGATGTTATTTTCAGTGTATAAACATTCAATTTTGACATTATTGCCTTCAGTTGATCTCACTATTTTTACATTACCAGATGTTGTTTCAAAATCTCCGGTTTCATTAATAGTCATGAGTATATTTCTTATATTTTCTAAATATGATTCTCCTGAATATTCATAATATCTTTCGAGTATACCTCTAGTTACATCAAGAACATTAGTTGGTTGTAATTGAGAATAAATTGGCGCACCTTCTAGGACGATCAAATAGAATCTAGATAATTCATTATTTCTAAACCTCAAAGTTACATCCACAGTGCTTCCTTCATACTTGAGAGTATATTTGAAAAGTTCTTCAACAATTCCACCTAAATCAGTGCGATATTCAACTGTATTACTGGCTAATGTTGAATGATATTTTGCAACGTCCAGATGAATAACGTCTTTTAGAAAAGCCAAAACTTTCGTCGGAGATTTTCCCCATGAAAGCAACCGTTCATTGTCTGCCAACACCTGTTCATATTCTGCTTGTAATTGATTATGTTCATCAGATATTTGTTGAAATTCTGAAGACAACTCATTAAAAGAAGAAGATTGCACAAAAGATATTCCCGCTAAAATAATTATCCCAATCATTAAAATAGCAAAAATGAATTTCCATTTTAAAGGCAATGAAAAAGGAGTTAATAATTGAACATCAGGAGAGTCCTCTACACCTTTCATTGTCATTACAGCAGCTTCTCCCAACTTTGAGAGTCTATACCTTCCATCATTCATCTTTATCAGTAGTTCACCAAGATTTTCAAGATGGTATGTCAAGTTTGAGCTTGAGATACCCAGTTTCTCTTCTATTACCGAGAAATTTCTTGGTTTTTCGGCTAACATCCTCAAAATTTTACGTCGAAAAGGATGTTTTAAAGACGAAAACATAATAGAATATGGTTCTTTACCTGAATTAGACATTAAGTAACTACCAACATATAATATAATAAAATGTTTACTGAAAAGTTTTTTTGGTCAAAAAAATTTGACTCAAATATCATTTGATAGGTCAAGAAATCTTTACAAAAATCCTTTTATTCACTATCAGTTATAAAATGAATCGTTGGGGTTTCCA
>JARRMA010000013.1:0-20156 GCA_037386505.1 Candidatus Bathyarchaeota archaeon | reverse complement strand
AGGAGTAAAAGTGGCAGTAATAATAACTTCCGGATTTAGTGAAGTGGGTAATCATAAACTCGAGGAAGAAGTCACACAGATTGCGAAAAATGCTGGAATTCAAGTTCTTGGTCCAAATTGCTTAGGTGTATATGATTCCAAAACTGGAGTAGATATGCTATTTTTACCTGAAACTAAAACACTTACAACAGGAGATGAAGTGGTTGCCACACCTAGACCAATGGAAGGCCCCATAGCCATAGTTACACAAAGTGGTGCTTTCGGTGCAGCTGCATTAGATTATCTGTCAGGCAAGCAGATGGGAGTAAGTAAATTTGTGAGTTTTGGTAACAAAGCAGATGTTACTGCTTCAGAGATGCTTAATTTCCTTCTCCATGATAAAAGTACACAAGTTATTCTATTCTATGCAGAAAGCATCACTGATGGAAGAGAGTTCATGAAAATTGCCCGAAAGGTAACTCCTAAAAAACCAATCATTGCTTTAAAAGTTGGACGATCTGAAGCAGGAGCCCGAGCAGCTTCATCACATACAGGATCAATCGCTGGAACAGATGAAATTTATTCCAGTGCTTTTAAGCAAGTAGGTGTTTTAAGAGCAGGCGACTTGGAGGAATTTTTTGATATGGGAAAAGCTTTAGCTTTCCAATCTCCAGTCGGAGGAAATAATGTTGCAATAATCACTGATGCAGGAGGACCAGGCATCATGGCTGTAGATGAATGTATAAATCAGGGATTGCAAGTGAAGAAGTTTTCAGATGAAACAATAACAAAATTTGAGAAGCTAAAACAGGATGGCAAGATCCCACGTTTCGCGACTAACATGAATCCAGTTGATTTAACAGGTTCTGTGACTTCTGAAATGTTTGAAGAAGGAATACAGATTCTTTTTGAGGATTCTCAAATAGATGGCATTATTGTTTTGGGTTTACATCATCTTCCAGCTCTTCAGGAAGATTTTGTTGACCGGGTTTGGCGTCTGAGCAAGAAGTATAACAAGTCAGTGGTTGCTTGTGATGTAGGAGAAACTGAGATGGCTCTATATATACGTTCAAGGTTTGATAGACTTGGAATACCAGCATATTTCTCTCCTGAAGATGCTGCCCGTGGAATGGCGGCATTGGTAAACTATGGATCATATTTAAAGAAGTGTGGACAGTTTGACAATTATCTACGATCGTTTAAAAAACGTAAAAATTCTTAAAATATTAAACAATGATCAAGATTGCTTTTTAAGCCATTGACCGACCTTTTGGAACAGGTTGCTTGTCGACATATCTATAACAGGGACCATGATCCTTTCCTTTGTTTCAATTATCGCTTTATATTGAGGCATTAATGCATAACTTACAAATGCCCAGAAGACCTTTTTTTCCTCAATTAGGGCTTTTGCAGCAATTTCTGTTGATGTAGGTAATGGATAATAAATAAAAACAACTCCATTTGCCCAATACAGTCCTGTAGTTTTTCCACCTACTGCAATATTTGCGAATCTTGCCAAATCATCTATTGTATTAAAACGGGTTTGCTCCATGATTATTATCTCTTTGAAAGATTCGGCTTTAATCTCTGGATCTACCATAAAGAATACATCCCTAATTCAGTTCAAGTATTGACTAGATATTAAGAATTTGGGTTTTATTAATTTTGATTCAGAACTTAGTTAAATTGGTGCAGCTTTTGCTGGAATTTTTAGTCTTTTTTCGATTTCTTTTGCAAAGATTTTTGCAGCTTCAGAACGATATCTATCTGTTATAACCAGTCGTGGATTGCATCGTTCAACATATTCTAGCAGTTCGTTAAAGTCAGAATGATCACTTAATGCAATAACGTATTCATTCTCTTTGATCCTTCGACAAGGTTTCCTGAATTCCCAACCACTTGCAGAAATTCGTAGAGCTTGCCCCTCAATTTTTCTCCGAGAATAGGAATGATAAAAAACAATACAAGGTTCATTTTGATTTATCATTAATTGTGACTGTTCACCATCTAAGGGAAGAAGTTGTCTTCCTAGTTTCATTCCATGTTGTTCACAAACTTTTGATACTCTAAAAATTTTTTCAGGAACAATAAAGGGCATCTTAATTTTCGCTTCGTATAATATTCTCATCATTTTCTGAAGCTTGCCGTGATAACCGAAAACATATACTGGTCCCCGCTTTAATCCTTGTTCTACTAGAGAAACAAGCATACCTTCCACCATCATACTAAAGGGTCTAACTCGAGAAGGATGACCATAAGTGGCTTCCATGACTAATAGGTCTACATCTATTAATGGGGTTCTAGAAAACCTGAAATCACTTGTGTACAGGATTCTGGATTGATCTTTATCTTCAACTAGAACTTGAGCAGTTCCCAATATATGGTCAGCATAATGTAAAGTCATTGTTTCATCTTCATAGACAAGAGATTCTCCATAATCTAGAGTTTTTAATGGTCCTCTAGAGAGGAATCGAGGACCCTTCAACGCAATTATCATGTCTCTAGTAGCGGGAGTCATCACAGTCGCTTTACAGTTTTTAAGACTCTTGCCTAATCCAACCATATGGTCAGCGTGTGCATGAGTAACAACTCTTATTGGCCTATTTTGATCATAAGCATCGCAAGCTACGTGTTTGCCTAAAAGAATAGCGCCTAATTTGGTAACATTAGCTTTAGATTGGATATATTGTACTTCGCACACTTCTAGCTTCCCCAATTTATGAATTGATAAAATAGGGAAACTATTAAACAATTCTTGAATCATTATTCTAAGTAATATAAAAATTAGTTTTTGGAATCAAATTTATTAATTAATTAAAATAAATTAGCCTAATTTTCTTTCGGACTTAACATGCAGTCTACCATCTTTGGACATACAAAACAGACCTGAGGTATTGGTTCATCTTTTGGCCGGTTAGCTAAATATCCAAAACTTTGAGGGCATCCTGAATTTGCATCTTGTTTGTTGGCAGATTCAATATTCTTCTGTTCTTCGGTCTTAGAAGGAGTTTTGATTTCTATTTTATCTTTTAGACGATCTTCTTTTTCAACTAAGATTCCCAGATCAGTTTCAGATTCTTCCGTTTTTTGTTTCTTATCCTTTTTTGTACCACTTGAACCAGGAATTAATGATTTTACTTTACTAAAGAAACCAGATCCTGAATCTTTTTTCTCCTGATCCTCATCAGTGAGTTCATCTAAATTTTCCTCAAATTCTTCAAATTTCAAAGTTTCATTCTCAAGAATCGGTTCCTGAACAACTACTTTTTGAGGTTCCTGTTCAGAAGTATTTTCTTTGTTATTCGGAGACTCAATTTCTAAACTGGCAAAACAAAAGGGGCAAGCCTCATATTGTTTTGGAGGTTCAACTGAGTTGATAGTTAAAACTATAGACTCCTTGAATTGTCTGCGACATTTGGGATTTGGACAAGTAATAACAAAGGATTCTTCCAGCAATCTCACCGCATCTCGAATATTCGTTAAATAGAGTTGCTCTATTTTGATTTTAAATCAGTTTTCAAAGGTATTTCTAACATGAAAGAGTAAGTTGTGTTTGTCCTTGATATTCTTTAAGATAATAGAAATATCTTTCATATTATTTGTATAACTTTAAATCAGGGGTATTCTAATTTTTTGTATAATTGTTTAATACGAAGCTTTTGGTGGAAATTATGGTATTGCAGATTTATAATACGATGAGTGGTGAATTAGAAGAATTTAAGCCTCTAAAAGAAAAACAAGTTGGAGTTTATGTTTGTGGACCCACAGTCTACGATTGGGCTCATCTAGGTCATGCAAGAACATATATTGCGTTCGATGTTATTGTTCGTTGGTTAGAATTTAGGGGTTACCCAGTTTTTTATGTTCAGAATATTACCGATGTTGGTCATCTTACCACTATTACCTCTGAAGACAAAATTGTGAAACGGGCAAAAGAAAGAAAAGTTAACCCCATGCAGTTAGTGGAATTTTATATGAGAGAATACTTTAGAGATCTTGATGCACTAGGGGTTAAACGTCCAGACATTTCTCCCAGAGCTACGGGGCATCTAATTGAAATTATTCAGGCAATCAAAGCATTAATTCAAAAAGGGTTCGCATATGAGGTGAATGGAAATGTTTTCTTTGATGTTTCTAAATTTGAAGGATATGGAAAACTTTCAAAAATAAAAATTGATGAAATGCTTGAAGGTTCCAGATTTGAGGTTCATGTAGATAAGAAAAATCCTAGAGATTTTGCACTTTGGAAAAGAGCTGGTAAGAATACGGCTCTTAAATGGGAGAGTCCTTGGGGTCTTGGTTTTCCAGGATGGCATATAGAATGCGCTATTATGGGTGTGAAGTATTTGGGTAATCAGTTTGATATCCATGGAGGAGCTCGGGATCTTATTTTTCCACATCATGAAAATGAAATTGCACAGAGCGAAGCTTTGACAGGTAAAAAACCGTTTGTTAAATATTGGATGCATACCGGTTTTTTAAAAATTAATGGTGAGAAAATGTCAAAATCATTAAATAATTACATCACCGTTAGAGAGGCATTAGAAAAATATTCTGCTGAAGCCATCCGTCTATTTGTTCTATTAACACATTATAGAAATGAAATAGATTTCACTGATAAGAAACTTAAAGAAGCTGAAAATAATTTGAAAAAACTCTATTTTACATTGGATTTGTTACAAGATGCAAAAAAATTTTCAGAGAATCGAGAACCTAATAATTCTGAAATAATTTTCTTGAATGAAATTGAAAAAATTAAAATCAAATTTGAGGAAGGAATGGATGAGGATTTCAACACACCAAAGGCTATTTCTGCACTTTTTGAGATTTCAAAAGGGATTAATAGATTTCTATCAGAAAATGAAAATCTTAGTACTAAAACGTTGAATAAGGTCCATGACAATTTTTCAGAGATAAGCAAATCGTTGGGTTTATTGCAGCAAAAAAAGATTAAAAATGCGCAATTGAAAATTGTTGATGATTTAATTCAACTTCTTTTTGATTTAAGAGAGGAATTACGTAGAAATTGTAATTATGAATTATCGGATAAAATTAGAGCCCGAATGAAAAAATCAGGTTTAATTATAGAGGATACTGCTGAGGGACCTAAGTGGAAGATAGTCTAGAAAAAGTTTATGATACAATTATAATTCGATTTAGCGGAGAAATATGGCTTAAGAAACTCTGGACACGAAAATATTATGAGAAACGTTTAGCCAAGAATATTAAAAAAATATTAAAACATTACAACATTTCTTACAGTAAACTTGACCGTAAACATGGCCGTTTCTATTTGAAAACTGGGTCCATAATAGAAGCTACCGATAAATTAAGGAGAGTATTCGGAATCTCATCAATTTCTCCTGCCGTGGAAACGACATATGAAATTGATAGTATAATGAAAAACAGTTTAAAACTAGCCGAAATTACCCTAAAAAATGGAAACAGGTTTGCTGTTAGATGTAAGCGTGTTGGAAAACATAACTATTCAAGTTCAGATATCCAGAAACAGTTAGGTAAAAAAATCTTGGATTACTTTGATCAAAAGCTGGAATTAAAAGTTGATTTAGAAAAACCTGACATAATTTTAGGTATTGAGATCAGGGATGATCAATCATTTATTTATCTAGAAAGGATTCAGGCTGTTGGAGGTATGCCTTTAGGAGTTCAACCTAGTCTTATTGGATTATTCAGCGGAGGAATTGATTCAGTTGTAGGTTTGTGGTTAGTCATGAAACGAGGCTGCCCAGTTGTACCTATTTATTTTGATAATAGTCCCTTCACAGACAAAACAACAACAGAACGTGCTTTAAAAGTTGCAGAGAAATTATTCAAGTGGTCAATTGGTTTTTCAAGAAAGATTTACATTGTTCAGCATGGCCAAAATCTCAATCAAATCATGAAAACCAATAGAAAATATTCTTGTCTCCTATGTAAACGTATGATGTATCGAGTTGCTGAACAAATTGCAAAAAAATTTCACGCAGAAGGAATTGTTACCGGAGAGGCAATCGGTGAACAAGCTTCACAAACCTTAACAAATCTCAGGGTATTAAATACAGCAGTTAAAAATTATCCGGTTCATAGACCTCTATTAGGTTTTGACAAAAAAGAAACAGAAAAAATATCAAGAAATATTGGAACCTTTGAAGCTTCAAGTAAAAAAGCAGCCTCGTGCACAGCAGCTCCTTATCAACCCTCAACAAAAGCAAAACTTGAAGACGTACATCAAGCTGAAAAAAAGCTTGATATTGAATCAATGGTTAGAAATACGCTAGAATCAATTAAAATAATTGAAATATAGAATTATTCAATAAATGGTCAAGTTTCATTTTAAAGAGATCAGGTATTCTTAATAACATTAATTTTTTAAAAAGATCTATAAGAAGATAGATTTTGCTACTTTTAAAAAGTCTGAGGTTCATAGTTAAAAGTTGCTTTTTTAATAACTTGGTATAATTTTTAGCTTATTAAAGAAATAATTATTTTAAAAAAATTAAGGACATTTATACGGTTGCACAAACCGTCCATAGGGTTTCAATTCGTCTACAGACATCACATCGATATTTTGTCATATAGCTACATTCTTCATCTATTACCATTTCTGATTTGCAGTTAGAACATTTCATACAAATTCACCTCCGGAGTATTTCAAGAATTCTTTTACATTCTAAATTTAATTCGTGTTTTTTTCACAAACTTAAATGCTAGCAGAATAATATATACATTGACCACATAATATATATAGACTATATAGTTAAATCATTCTTGTTTAAAATCTTCTCATAATTCGAAAAAAGGATTAATTCTCTTAAGCGTTATATAAAAAATCAGCTTTACTAATTCATTTCTTAATAGGAGAAATTAGATTTACATAAAAAACAAAAATTGACAGCTCATTCCAATGAATGTCTTAAATGTTATTTTAACATAATTATTAGTTTATGTCTGCGGTTGAAATAGCTATTGAATCATATAGTATACTTGAACCTGAAGATTACAATATATTACAGGCTATTGAGCGTAAGATAAAGAATTATGAATATGCCCCTAAGGACTCTATTCCTAAAGAGGCTAAACTTCCAAGTCAAGAAGTAGATTATCGGTTGCCAAAACTCATCAAGAACGGGTTAGTTCAAGGTTGGCGCGAAAAATACACAGGTTATAACCTCACAACAGCCGGACATGACATATTAGCTATACATGTCTTAGTTAAGGAAGATATAATCAAAGCATTTGGTAAGGCTCTGGGCGTAGGAAAAGAATCAGACGTATATGATGCTCTTGCACCAAATGAAGAGAGAGTAGCAATAAAATTTCATCGGTTAGGAAGAACTAGTTTTAAAAAAACCAAAATAAAAAGGGATTATACTACCGAATATAGTTACACACCAAACTGGCATCATCGATCCAGAATAGCAGCAAGGAGAGAGTATATGGCTCTCAAACGATTATATCAAAATGACGTGGCAGTTCCTAAACCTATCAAACAAACTCGCCACGTTTTGGTTATGAGCATGATTGAAGGTGTGGAGCTTTTTCGTTATCGTGATCTTCAAAATCCTATGACAGCGTTAAGTGAGATATTAATGAATGTAAAAATGGCTTATCAACGAGTCTGTATTATTCATGGAGACCTCAGTCCCTATAATATTATTGTGAAGCCAAGTGAACACGTTTTAATTATTGATTGGCCACAAAATATCTCCACAAATCATCCAAATGCAAAACAAATTCTAGAAAGAGACCTACAAAATATACTTACATTTTTTGAGCGGAAGTACAAAATTGAATATAGCAGAGAGGAGACTCTAATTTACATTACAGATAAAACTAAAAATCTTGATAAATTACTCACCGAAAAATAATAAATAATTATGATTCTCGAGGAAGGTCTGTGCATATATAAAGGATGTTGTTTCCTCTAAGTAGGATGCTTCCATAGTTTGCAGTTAATTTATCATTAACTCGTTCGGTCGCTTTATCTAGCAACAAATTCATGTGACTATCACACCGTACCATAGTTCCTCTATATTCAACTCCATTCTTAAGTACGATTGCAACGTAATTGTTCAACTGTTTTGTTAATGTGTTTAATGGTTTTCTACTTGGTTCCATTGTATCACCAGCAAACAACTACTAACGCAAATGACTGTTTATAAAAGTTATGAACACAACTTGAAAAGACGATAATCAAAAAAGCAGGAAAAAATTGTTAAACATTAATTTCTTATTTTCTTTTTTATTCAATAATTTTATTAAAAGTATCTTCAACAAGCTGTGGGTCTAATTTCTCAAGCGCTTCTGTACTAAGGACATCATACCAAAATGCTTTAGATAAGTAGCCATAAACGGGTTTACCCTCCTTAAGGAGATATGGTAATACTTCACCCATGAAATCCAATTCAGATTTATTTCCCTTAATTTTTTTCATTGTAGAAAGCAACTCACCTTTTAGTACAGAAATTCCTACACTTACTGGCTTATCTAAAGTTGGTTTTTCTTCAAATCCAATAACTTTAGAGTTATAATCCAAATTTGCTAGACCAACTCTAACTTTGAATCCTGAAGATAATGCCACTGTGCTCCAAGCCTTCTTATTCAAATGGAAATTAATTAAATCCCTGAGATCCATATTTGTCAAGATGTCTCCATAATAAACCAACAAAGTATCTTCATCATTAACAGCTTTACTTTCGTAAGCAGTTAAGACAGCACCGCCTGTTCCTTTTGAATTTGGGCTATCTTCAACATAAGAAATTTTAACTCCAAATCTTGAACCGTCATCAAAGTAATTGACAATCTGTTCAGATTTATAATTGACTAAAAAGACAAGATCCTTAATTCCATGGAACTTGAATAATCTAACTACATATTCTAAAAGTGGTTTTTGTTTTACTCCGATAGGCACCATAGTTTTTTGAACATAATAGGTTAGAGGTCGAAGTCTAGTGCCTTTACCCCCACAAAGGACGATGCCTTTAATTTCGTTCATTTTCAAACCTACCAAAACATAAAGGAAAAAAGAAGAAATGGAAAGATGTTTTTATTCAGTCTCGGATTCAATCTCTTCGATTGGTCTAGGCGGTGGAGTAGTACCCATAGTCCAGCCAATCCAAGCACCTATTGCTAAGATTGCTACAAAGGCAATCAGAACTGGAACCGCAATAAGCCAGAATTGCACAGCAGTTGTACTCCCCAAGTCAATAATAGGTTGAACTATTTGCTCATAACCAAATAATGTTACTATGTAACCAATGATTACTACAGCACAAACAAGAAAGATTATCCATCCGATAGCTTGATCTTTACTAACCATTCTATTATTCACCACGATGTAGCCAATTCTATCTAAAACCCTATTATAAGCTTTATTGTTGAATCAGATAGTTCCTGCTTCCCAAGTTGCTAAATATTTCTTTTGCTCTTCAGTCAGTTCGTCGATTTCTACATTCATTGCCTTCAATTTAAGACTTGCAACAAGCTGGTCTATTTCTTTAGGAACCCGATAAACACGAATTTCCATACATCTATTTTTCACAAGATATTCAGTCGACAAAGCCTGATTGGCAAAAGACATATCCATAACTTCGGAGGGATGACCTTCTGCAGCAGCCAGATTAACTAATCTACCCTCAGCAAGTAAATGAAGTTTCCTTCCATCGTGGAGACTATACTCTACAAGATTGGGACGCAAAGTTCGATGTGATTTAGATAAATTCTCTAAATCAGGAATATTGATTTCAACATTAAAGTGCCCGCTGTTTGCTATTATAGCACCATCCTTCATTTTGAGCATGTGTTCTTTTCTGATGACACTTTTGTTTCCGGTGAGAGTTACAAATACATCACCAATCTTTGCAGCATCATCCATAGGCATCACAAGGAAACCATCCATTACCGCTTCCAATGCTTTTGTTTGATCGATTTCTGTCACCACAACTTTTGCTCCCATACCTTTGGCTCTCATAGCCAAGCCTCTTCCACACCATCCGTATCCTGCAACTACAAAATATTTTCCAGCAAGAAGAATACTTGTCGAGCGCAGAATTCCGTCTAATGTACTTTGACCGGTGCCGTATCGATTATCAAAAAGATATTTTGTAAAAGCATCATTTACTGCAATTATGGGATATTTAAGCGCTTTACATTGTTCCATTGCTCTTAAACGAATAACGCCCGTGGTGGTTTCTTCAGTTCCTCCAATTACATTGTCTATGATATCAGTTCGTTCCTTATGGAGAGTCCCAACAACATCTGCTCCATCATCTAAAGTAATTTGAGGTTCATAATCCAAAACTTTGTTTATACACCAAAAGTAATCTTGGGTTGATTGATCCCGCCAAGCATAAACATTTATTCCTTTTGTTGCCAAGTAAGCTGCGACTTCATCCTGAGTTGAGAGCGGATTAGAACCGCATAATGCTACTTTTGCTCCTCCAACCTTCAAAGTTTCTGCTAGAACAGCCGTTTCTTTAGTCACATGAAGACAGGCTCCAATAGTAATGTTTTTTAAGGGTTTTTCTTTCTCAAACCGATCTTTTATCTGATTTAATACGGGCATATGCTTTGCTGCCCATTCAACTAGCAATGCTCCTTCAGGAGCCAAGTTTATTTCTTTAACTTTGTAATCTTTCATTATAGTGCCCTTCTCTTTTTCTGACTAATGTTAATTTAGCATTATTTGGTTGTTATGGTTAAAAAATATCCAAAAAGGAAGTTTTCCTACTCAAGTCGTTTGATTATATGATATCCGAATTGAGTTTTAACTATACCAGAGATTTGACCTTTATCAAGAGCAAAGGCAGCGTTTTCGAACTCTTTTACCATCTGCCCCCGACCAAATGTTCCAAGATCTCCACCTCGTTTTTTGGAAGGACAGATTGAAATGTCCTTGGCTATCGCTGAAAATTTTTCTCCTTTTTTAATTCGCTCAAGAACTTTGTTTACTTCTTTTTCTGTTTTAACCAGAATATGAGCACAATGAACTTTATTTGGCATAAAAGAAAGTATTTAAAAAACAGTTTATAATGATTATGGGATTTACCGTTTTTTACCACTTAAGGCTTAAATAGGGATATTCAATAATTTTAACTAGGTGCATAGGGGAGCTGAGAATACTCGGCTGAGAGGACAAAATTGTTGTCGACCCTGAGAACCTGATCCAGGTAATGCTGGCGGAGGGAAAAAACAGTAAAAAATAATAATTGGCTTTCAACAAAAATTCTAGCAGAGATAGCCATATTTGTATCTCTGGCCACAGTTTTGAGTTTCATTAAGATTTTTAGTCTTCCTCAAGGAGGCTCTGTAACTGCAGGATCTATGGTACCGATTCTTTGGTTAGCATTAAGAAGAGGCAAAAAAGTGGGATTGTTTGCGGCAGTATTGTATGGTATAGTCCAATTAATCGTAGACCCGCAAATATATTACCCAACTCAAGCGTTACTTGATTATCCAATTGCATTTGGGCTACTTGGATTAGCAGGTTTTTTCCAGAAACGCCCCTTTTTCGGTATAACATTAGGCGTAGGTGGGCGATTTCTTGCTCACTTTCTTTCAGGCATAATCTTTTTTTCAAATTTCGCACCTCAGGGGATGAACCCTGCGCTCTATTCTGCAATATATAATGGCGGTTACTTGTCAGTAGAGTTGGTAATTAGCATTTACATAATTTATTTACTCAAGGCTAGCAAAATTCTTAACGTCTACAAATAAGGGTTAAGAAATGGGAAAACTTCCAAAAAATGACTTAAAAAAGATGCTTATTTGCATCAAAGAAAATCCCAAAGTTATCGTAAAACCTCAATTTGGGTTCGATGCAGGTGTACATAATCTCAGCCAGAACGAATACTTGGTTGTTTCAACTGACCCATGTCTAGGAGTTCCTGAAGAATTGTTTGGTTGGCTACTCATTCACTATGTAGCATCTGATGTTGCATTATTTGGAGCCAAAACGGAATTTTGCACAATCAACTTGTTAGGTCCGCCAACAACAAAGCCTTCAGTTTTTCAAAAAGTCATGAAACAATGTTGTGACGCCGCAGATGAGCTGGAAATATCCATAATAACTGGTCACACAGGAACATATGATGGAATATCAACTCTTGTTGGAGTATGTACTGGTTATGGATTTGTGCATAAAGATAGGTTGATCACTCCAGCAGGTGCTAAACCAGGAGATTATTTAATTTGTATAAAACCCGTTGGTTTAGAGGTTACAATAAATTTTGCCTTTTTACACAGTAAATTAGCTGAAAAATTGTTTGGAGTTCGAAAAACAAAAGAGCTTAAAAAACTTGTTTCAATGCAAAGTTGTGTAAAAGAGGCATTATTACTTGCAAACTTAAGTGGAGTAAATGCATTGCATGACGTTACTGAAGGAGGAGTGATCGCTGCATTGAATGAAATGGCTGAAACATCTGGCCTTGGTTTCAATGTTGAATTTAATAATTTTCTTTTTTCAGAGGAAGTTCAAAAACATAAAAATAATATTGAATCACGAGTTTTAGGTCAGTTTACAAAAGATAGCCGAAGGATTATTATCAAAAAAGATAAAGCAATGATGTTTCCTGAAGAATCGAATGATCCATATACTAACATTATTTCAACAAAAAATCGAGTTTAAGAACGTTTCAAAAAATCTTCCATTTCTCTTTGTTTTCGTCTTGTTTTTCCAATTTTAATATTATCATCTATTTGAAGTTTCATTCCGTCAAATGCAGCCATCACTGGAACTCCGGTGAGGTTCTCTATGAGTTTGACTTCATGAGAAGGACCGCTAAATATCATTTTCATTCCGAAGTGAGTTCCAATTGCAATCTCAGGTTTAACATCATCAATAATTTTTGCCGCATCTTTTGGAGTCATATGTCCTCTCCATGGGCTCCCTGTTGGTCGCATTATTGAAAGAATTAAGATTCTAACACCCTTGTAACTTTCTTCGATTCCTTCAAAATATTCAGTATCCGCAGTATATCCTATGGCTCCAATTCCTGGGATGTCAAGTTTAAAGCCAACAGTTTCAGGATCAGAATGTCTGGTTTCTGTACTCAATATTTTAGCGTTTCCAATCTTGAAATCAACGCCTGCTTTTACTGTTATTACTTCTTCTGTCATATTTTGGTGATATTTTGAGATTGCTGGGCCGCTTTCATTATTTCCTAATAAAATATTAGATGGTGCTGCTATAATTCCCCGTTTTTTTAGCATACCATGAGTCATGGCTTCTACTAAAATTTCTGCATCCGTATAATGGTCAGGATGCCGATGCGATATCAATAGTCCTTTAATTTTTTGAGGATTTAAACCAGAATCTATTGAATAAATCAACGCTCCTGGTCCTGGATCTAAATGGATATTGAGGCTCTTCGATAGCAATCTGATTCCTCCTGTTCTTCTTTTTTGAGTTATTGTGGCGAATCTACCACCTCCACTACCCAGGAAGATCATCTCAAGCTTATCCAAATTTTTCACCAAAGATGAGATCAACTGTTATGTTAAAAACAATATATTACTTTGTGGTTATAAGATTTTGAACTTCAATAAGGTAATATCACATATATTATAAAACATGAATTAATGAAGGTTTAAATTATGAAAGTTGTGGTTCGGATAGGAGGTTCAGTTGTTGGATCTCCACTCAATGAAAAGTTGATTGATAAATATATTGATGCTTTAAAGAAGTTAAAACTTGATGGACATCAGATTATAGCAGTTGTGGGTGGGGGTTCCTTGGCGCGTGAATTCATAAAAATTGCTGGGGATCTTGGTCTAGATGAGACGAAGAGAGATTGGATTGCAATTCATGTTTCACGTTTATTTGCTCAACTTTTTTCTTTGTGTTTAGCTCATGAAGGATGTGAAATTGTTCCTGTTAGTTTGGATACTGCAGAATCTTGTTTAAAAGAAGGAAAAATTGTGGTTATGGGAGGGTTGTATCCTGGAATGACTACGGATACAGTTGCGGCTTTGATTGGTGAACGCATAAAAGCTGATTTACTAGTCAAAGGTTCAAATGTAGATGGTATTTATACTAAAGATCCAAAAAAATTTCCGGATGCGAAAAAGCTTGACAAATTGAATTTTAATGATTTAAATGAATTTTTTGAATTGAATAAACACGAAGCTGGGATTAATCAGATTATCGATCCTGAAGCGATCAAGGTTCTTCAAAGATGTGAGTTGCGAACGATAATATTGAATGGGTACGATTCAAAGAATCTATTGTCAGCTATTAATGGTATTAGGATTGGAACAGTTATCGAAAAAAGTTAACTATTTTATAGGTAATGCTTAAATTAAAAAATCATCTGTTCTGTTATTTGCTAGCGGCGGTAGCGAAGCCAGGTCAAACGCGGAGGACTCAAGATCAGCGTTTTGATGAGCTATCCTTTCCCATAGGGGTTCGCAGGTTCGATTCCTGCCCGCCGCACCATGTTAACTTTAGTTTTTTTGTAGCTTTTAATAAATAACTATTTTAATTAAATGTCTTTTTTGGGACTGTTGCAAAGAAAAAACTTGTAATTGGTTACAGAAGAAGACAAACTCACGTTAAAAACTTAAAGGTTTAAAAAAGCTTCTTCTACAGAGGGTTATTGCGGTTGTTAACCAAGAAAACTAAGATTATTTGCACTATTGGACCAAGTAGCTTAATGCCTAAGACCCTGGGGCAAATGATTAAAACTGGGATGAATTGTGCAAGAATAAATACTGCTTATGGAAATTTTGATCGATATAAGAAGATAATAAATGATATTCGCGAAATAGACGACATACCTATAATGGTTGACTTAAAAGGACCAGAAATTAGATTAAAAATTCAAAAAGAAAGAACGGTTAATCCGGGAGATTTTTTGGATATCGGTTTTGATGGAGAGGCAATCAGTTTTAACCATAATTTTTTTGACCAAATTGAAATTAATGATGTGATATTGATAGATAATGGCAGAATTCGTTCTTCTGTTAATAAAAAATTTGACAAAATTATCAGGATAAAGATAGAAAGAGGTGGAATATTATCTGACGGTAAAGGTGTTAATATTCCCAAAAAACAGCTATTTGTTCCGACCCTCTCATCACGGGATCTTGAAATTATAAAATTATTAGAAGAATATGAAATTGAATTTTTAGCATTATCTTTTACAAGAAATGGTGAAGATATAAGAAATCTAAGATCTGCTGCCAATAGATTCAAGGGTGCAGTTATAGCTAAAATTGAAAATCTAGAAGGAATCCAAAATTTCGAAAAAATTTTGGCTGTTTCAGAAGGTATTATGGTTGCTCGTGGCGATTTGGGAGTTGAGATAGAACCAGAAAAAGTTCCTTTAGTTCAAAAATCACTCATTCGAAAGTGCAATCAAGCAGGAAAAACTATTGTAACAGCAACTGAGATGCTAGAGTCTATGATGAATCAACCATTTCCTACAAGAGCCGAAGTTAGCGATGTTGCAAATGCCATACTCGATGGAACTGATGCTACAATGCTTTCAGGGGAAACTGCAGTTGGAAAATATCCAGTGGAAGCAGTGAATATAATGTCACGTGTAGCATTGGAAACAGAAAAAGCAGCAGTTAGCAGCGTAAAGGAAAGCGGGTTTGTCAACATTTCGGATACTATAAGCCGGTCAATCCAGCATATATGCCAAAATATGCCACTAAATAAGATAGTTACACTTACTCGTTCAGGCTACACTGCCAAAATGATAGCTCGTTTCAAAATTTCACAACCAATAATTGCAGTTACATCAAATCCGATTACGAAGAGGCAGTTAGAAATAGTGTATGGTGTAATTCCAATATACTTCGATTATCAACAGAAAACTGATAGGATAATGAGCGTAGTAAACAGACTTTGTGCTATGAAAATGCTACAAATGGAAGACACAGTTTTGTTTACAGCAGCTTTTAGGACAAAAAAGAAGCATGCAAGTAATTTGATTGAAATTCATAAAATCAAAGAACTGCTGAGCGGTAACCAATAATATGTGTATAATTAAACTATTCACATTAAATATTAATGGAAATACAACAGTTCATTGGAGCAGCAAACGTCTCATATTTTATTGATATATTACCTAAAATTTTTTCGTAATTCTATAATAAAAGGGTTTGCTGAGGCTTGCCATTATTGGAAGGAATGAACATCCGGTTAACTCAATAATTTAATGTCTTAGATATTTTTTAGGATTCAAGCCTTTTCAGCCCCTTGATCCATATATTGATTCTTCAGAGAACTGATGGATGGATTATCCAACCATATATATAAATGCTATCCACACAAAAGAATGATAACTATTAAAACTAAACACAGGTAAACCTAAAAGCTAAATTAGATCCATGTTAATTTTACGATAAATCAGATGTTGTAGAGGTTGACTGATGAAGTCTTTCCCGAAAAAATTTAATCTATTATTAATCGAAGAGAAATGGCAACAAAAATGGGAAGAAATGGGTCTTTATCGGTTTAACAGAAAAGATAAACGCCCAGCTTTCACTATTGATACACCTCCTCCATACCCATCAGGCAACTTCCATATGGGAAATGTCTTAAATTGGACATATATTGACTGCTTAGCGCGATTCAAGAGAATGCAAGGTTATAATGTTCTTTTTCCTCAAGGATGGGATTGCCATGGACTTCCAACCGAAGTTAAAACCGAAGAAATTCACAAAATCAAAAAAACAGATGTTCCTCCACAAGAATTTGTAAAACTTTGCAAAGAAGTCATAAACAAATACATAGCCATAATGAAAAAAGCAATCATTAGATTAGGTTGTTCGATAGATTGGACCACAGAATACAAAACAATGGATTCTTCATATTGGAAAAACACTCAACTCAGCTTTATTCAATTATATAAAAAAGGTCTGATTTACAGAGGAACACATCCAATAAGTTGGTGTACAAGCTGCGAAACAGCAATTGCTGATGCAGAAGTAGAACATGAACAAAAACAGGGAGTACTCCATTATATTAAATTCAAACTAGAAGACAAGAATTATTTAACAATAGCAACAACACGACCTGAATTAATACCAGCTTGTGTATCAGTTGCAGTTCATCCTCAAGACGATCGTTTTAAAGCATATATAAATAGAAAAATCCAGATCCCTTTATCAAATCGGTACGTCAAAATTATATCTGAAAAAAGTGTAGATCCCAAATTTGGAACAGGAGTTCTGATGATTTGCACTTACGGAGATAAAGCTGACGTTAAGACGGTCTCTACATTAAAACTTCCCCCAATTATCTTAATTGATGATAAAGGAAAAATGAATAAAAAAGCAGGAAAATATTCTGGATTAACCACAAAACAGGCTAGAAAAGCAATAATTGCAGACCTCCAGGAAATAGGTCTTCTAGAAAAGATAGAACCTTTAAATCAAGAGGTTGGAACTTGTTGGAGATGTAAAACTCCGATTGAAATACTTGAACATGAACAATGGTTTATGAAAACTCGCATCTTCACTGAGGAAATAATTAAAAAAACATTAGAAGTGAAATGGTATCCAGACTATATGAAAAAGCGTTTGATAGATTGGACAAATAGCTTAGATTGGGATTGGGTAATTTCCCGACAAAGAATATTCGCTACCCCAATACCTGTTTGGTTTTGTAAACACTGTAAAGAAATAATCATAGCTGATAAGGAATGGATCCCAATAGATCCAAGAAGTGAATCTCCAAAAATAAGTAAATGCCCCAAATGTGGTTCTGAACAATTTATCCCCGAAACAAATGTCCTTGATACGTGGTTTGATTCTTCAATAACCTGCGCTATTCATGCAGGTTGGCCTGATGAGCTGGACTGGCATCAATTTTATCCTGCTGATGTTCATCCATCAGGTTATGATATTATAAGAACCTGGGCTTACTACTTAATGGTCCGTGGACTTGCTCTTTTCGAAGAACAACCATACAAAAGTGTGCTCATTAACGGTATGGTTCTTGGATCTGATGGAAGAAAAATGAGCAAATCACTCGGAAATTTTGTTCCCACCCCCGAAGTTTTCAACAAATATGGTGCTGACGCACCTAGACAATGGGCAACATCTGGAGGAGCAATAGGATCAGATATTCCATTTAGATGGGAAGACGTAGAATATGCATGGAGATTTCTAAGAAAATTGTGGAATGCTTCTAAATTCGCTGCAATTCACCTTAAAGATTACGAGCCAAACATAGAACCACCAAAACTTGAACTCTTAGATCGTTGGATCCTCAGTAAGATGGAGAAAGTTACTAAAGAAATAACTGAAGCTTTGGAAAATTGCCAATTTAATGTAGCAACTGATAAAATTCGGCAATTCACTTGGCATAGCTTTTGTGATAATTACCTTGAAGCATCAAAACACAGGTTATATCAACCTGAAACTTTTGGAGTAGAAAAACGAAAAGCGGCACAATATACTCTTTACACAACAATCTATAGAATATTACAACTTCTTGCACCTATATCACCGCATATCGCTGAGGAGCTTTATCAAATCATGTACCTAGAAGATAAAAAACAATCCAGCTTACATATCTCCAAATGGCCTACTGTCAACGAGAATATGATTAATACAGAAATTGAAAAAAATGGAGACCTGATTGCTTCCGTTATGGGAGAAATTCGCAGGGATAAAGCTGAAAACCAGAAACCACTAAATGCATTAATCCAAAAATTGACATTTTACTCAGAGGTTAATGATGATATAGACATATTACGAAAAGCAAAAGAAGATATTGCTGGAACATGTAAAATCGATAAAATTGAATTTTTAGCAATCAAGGGAAAAGGACGAGAAGTTCAAGGATATCCAAACGTTAGTTTTAATGCAAAATATTAAACTGCGGCTTTATAACGAAGAATCGCTGCTACTCCGCCAAAAGATTTTTTTAACATTTGTCCTTCTTCTGTTTCACCTGACAAAACTTCAACATTCGTTCCAGCCATCTCTGCTATTTCTGCCAATTCGTCTATTAATTCCTTAGTTTCTATAACAGTTAAGGATGGAACACTGCATTTCGGGCAGCCTTCTGAACTAATTTTCTGCTCAAATTCAGCTACATCATGCATTTTCATTGTTTGTTCTTTAACATAATCACAAGAACTACATTTTACAGTAACTCTGATAGATTCAAGATCCTCTGAAAGCAAGAGAGTTTCTACGATTCCATTATTTAGGAATTTTCGAACTTCAGCTTCACCATATGTAGCTAAACCAGTGTCTTGACCAATTTCTCGAAGAAATTTTTGCATAATCTTTTTTTCTTCAACATAACGGATTCGACGCAAAATATCTTGGGACTTCTCAACAACTTCCGATATTCCCTGTTCATCAGTGTAGGAAGTGTCAATAGTAGCAATAATTTTTTCTTTAAGAGTATAATGAAGATAATTACCTTTCTCAAATTCCTCTTTTGTTGGTCCCGGACCTCCTAAAAGTAGATTCTTAAGATTTTCAATCGGTAAAAAGATTTCATTTGCGTGCTCACCTATACGGTTGAAATATTCCTGCATTTTTGCTTCTCTCTGACGATCAAATCTTCGAGCAGATTGTCCACCTGCTCTAAATTTTCCGGGAATACCTGAAGTTATTTGTTTAATTATATCGAGTCTTTTTCCTCTAACAGTAGCAAAAGTCGCGTCCGAAGCATCTAGAACTATAATTCCAAATGTTTCTTTTTCTTTCAAAAATTCCTGTAAATGTTCAGTATGGAATCTTGCGTCACAACGATAAAGATAAATTTGAATAGGTTCTGGAGGAGTTATTATATATAATTCAATTTTTTCGCTCCCAGGACCATTTTGGGGAATAGCTCCACAAAATAGAACCAATCCATTTTCCGGAACTTTCTTGAACATTTTCATCCGCTGAGTAACTCTAGTTATAGCATCTTGAACATTTTTTCGGGTGGTATTGGATTTAATATTAGATGCTGTTCCATATTCATTATTGAGCATTGCCACAACTTCGCTGATTTGACGTCCAGGAGGAACATATAATGAAACAAGTTCTGTCCCCCTGCCTTCTCTAGAAGCTAACCTTTGCAGATTTCTTTTTAAACGGAATCGGATCAGAGATTCTTGTTTAGTACTCAATGTTAATTGCGCCTTTTTGATTTAAATTATCCAACGTGACATAGCTGATAAAAGTTATCTTTTAAGATATCAATTTTTTTGAAATTTTTT
>JARRMA010000012.1:0-9963 GCA_037386505.1 Candidatus Bathyarchaeota archaeon | reverse complement strand
AGATTTTGTACAGTTTTTTCTCTTAAGTGACATATAGGTCCAAGGAAATAGGGCCAAATAATCCGCATCCAATATTTAGCGATTATAAATGCAAGTTTAGTTGGCTTTATTTTATCTTCATCAATTAGGTTACCTAGTGCTGTAGAAATTGCTTTTTCTGAAATGGTGATTATATCTCCATCCTCTATTATGTTTTCAATTGCCTGGATTATTTGTTTCAGGTAATTATCTTTTGGTTTCCAATAATTAGTTTCAATTGCAACAACTTTGTATTTGTTAGCCATACCTTACATCACTTATAGGCTATTATTCTGTCTGGATTGAAATTAAAATAAATATTCATGCAAAATAACATCTTTTTATTAGCATGTAAATTTATCATGCACTGAATAATCGTTAACATTTTGTAGGAAGATATCTATGAATACTTTGAAGAAGCTTAAGAGGAGATAGTTACATTGTCAAAAAAAGATGAAAAAGAAGTAAATATTTTTGATCTCCTTGAAGAAGCTCCTAAAGAAAATATTCCAATGAAAAAGCGCTCCGAACTTCTTGACTCAATTGGTGTTAAAGATCGTTTCAAAGAAGGAAATATAAAAATAGATATGCGAACCTGCAGAGGAATAGAGTGTAATTTCTGTGTAAAAGTCTGCCCTACTAATGCTTTGTATTGGAAGGCTGGTGAAATTGGGATCGAAGAAGACTTATGTGTATATTGCACTGCATGTGTTGCAAATTGTATGGTGGATGATTGCATAACTGTAACTAGAAGGCGTCAGGACAACAAGATCGAGAGCTTCAGAAATCCAAAAGATGTTTTAAATATTCAACGCACATTATGCTCAAATAAAAGAAAAGAAAAAGTAAAATCATTATGTTATACAACTGATGAATATTTTGACCAACAGAAAACAAATAAATGAATGTTGATTATTCAAGTTTCGCGAAAACTTTATGTTTCATGAATGACCACAAAAAGTTTCTGAGAGGAGTTACAATTGGTTGACATTAATTGGAAAAAGATTATTAAAGCAGCAATAGAAGTCGAAGAACAATCTATCGCTCTTTATACAATGGCTTTAGAAAATGCTGAATATCCTTCATCTAAAGTTTTTCTTAAACAGTTAGTGGCCGAAGAGAAAGGTCACAAAAGTAAACTTCAAGCAATAATGAATGATGAAAATAAAATTTCAGAGTTAGGTTTTCATAGTGGTCCAATTCAGGATCTTAAAATCGTTGACATGATGGAAGACAGTCCACTATCCTCTACTGCAGATTATGAAGCAATTCTAGTTTATGCTGCGAAGCGCGAAAAGGCAAGTTATGATTATTATAGAACATTAGCTTTAGGATTAAAAGGACAACAAATTGGTGAAATATTTTCAAAATTAGCTCAAGAAGAGTTATCGCATAAGAATAAACTTGAAAAAGAATATGATGATTGCGTATTATCTGAAAATTAAAATAATTTTGTAACCCTAAAAATTAAAGGAAATCTATATTATTTCCTTATTTTCTATACTTAATTATAGAATCTGGAAAAGATTTTTTCAATTAAATTTAAATTTCAGTTTTTATGGTATTATCGTTTTGTTTGAAATAATATAAGAGTTATCTCAAATAGATGATTTCTATTTTTTAACATTATTTCATTATTTCTGCTGTGACACCATCGATACTTATTGTTTTTTCTTCCTTATTTTTTGTATTTCTGAAAGTTATTTTATAGACTGGATTGTAGATTATTGCATATTCAGTTACTTGGAACAATTCATTTTCGACATTCTCTACTTCTTTGGGTCTGTTTATTAGTTTGGATTTCGCTAAAGATAATATACCTTTATTAGTGATTTTTACTTTTTCAGCGTTCTTCCCAAATTCTTTTAATATATTTTTTGGATTATCTTCAGACGGAGATATTGGAACTTGATCAGGGGAAATTTCATTTCCCTTTTTATCAAGAATGAAATAAGCCTTATCCTCATAGGAAGATAATTCTTGGCCCTCAATACTTACAACCTTATGGAATTGCTCTGGTTCACTATCTGGAATAGGAACTGTTTGAGGTTTGAAGGATTGTCCAAGAATTTTGACTTCTTTTGCTTTTTCAGTAATCTCGAAAGTATAAATCTTGTTTGAATAATATTCTATTCTATATTTTGCATCAATAAGAATATATGGTTCAAAGTGTTTATCCACCGAAACAACGTGAATATCTTCCGGTTTAGGTTTTGAAAAGCGTTTTACAAACAATTCATTTTTCATTTCTTCTGCAGTTTGTTTTAAAGTTGCAGGATCTACCCTTGCTTTATAAACAATAATCTTCCTTTGTACTATATTTTCAGGAATCTGGGGAATCGCTGTCAAAGATAACACCTATTGAAACAAGATTAAAGAAACCTTTCGTTAATTAATCATTTATGAATCTGGACTCCACATTCAGTATCTTATTGGATATTCCCAATTCGTAGGGAAAAATGAATAGAATTTTCCAAAAAATCACTTAGAAAAGGAACCATTTAACATACAGTTTAGATTTAAAATTTGTAATTTGCTAAATCAAATTATTTTTTTATACTTCACTTTTTTTCTATTTTTTTCTCCAATTTTAAGATCGACTTTTCTAATGAATTTCTTCGAACCTCGATTGTAATGTCTCCCCGGGTTAATTCAATTAATCGTCTGGCAACATCACATTTGCGTCTAAGTCCGTTAACGATGACGTAGGCATCATCTAGAGCTGTTAATTCTAAATAAATAATCTCCATTATTTCTAAACATTTCTCAGAAGCTTTTATGTCTCCTTTCCGAATTAAATCCAAGACTCTTCTTCGAAGTTCCCCTATTACATCCCCTAATGATAACAAATATGGGATTATTGGAATATCAATCTCTTTTGGACCAACAAAACGATCTTCCTTAATTAAAGTAAGTAATATTTTTGCTTCAGCATGTTCCTCAAATGCAGCTCGGACAAATCCATTGTAAAAAATATATGGATAATTTTTTGATATTTCTCGAAGATTTGAAAAGAGTTTTTTTGCTTCTTTAAGTAAAGATATGGCATCATTAAATCTTTCTTGATGGGTTACCTGTATTGCTTGTTTAGACAATCGAGTTGCTCTTCGCATATCTCTCTGAATTTCTTCCCTAACTTTTTCTTTTTCGTTTAATTCTTCCTGAATCTTTTTTAGAAAATCCTTTAGTGACATTATACTCACAGCCAGAAACCTGCAAAATAGATCTAAGCCAACTTAATAGCTCTTTCTAGGCAACTGAGTAAAACTACTCTGCTTTCTGGAGCTTCATCCAAAATTGTGTAACCAATTTTTGATTTAATTTTTTCTGCAAACTCTTTTATTTCTTTATGGGTTGGCATATTACTATATTCCATTCGTAATCTTGAAAAACCTACATGCATGTAGGCTTTTGGTTCAATATACGTGGGGTTAGCTTTTTTGATGAGAGGAGCAAAAAGTTCTGGATATTCAAGATTCAGATTTCTTGCTAAGGTCATTCTGATTACTGTGGGACAATTGAAGCTTGAGAGCAATTCTAGAGTTTCATTAAGTTTTTTCCATGCATCTTTAATTTGGGGGTGACAAATTCTAGAGAAAATATTTTTAGAAAAAGCAGAAACTGATATGTAAAGCTGTGTTGGTTCTTCACCTAGATTTGAAAAAGCTTCTGGATTTGTTCCATTTGAAACTAAAAATGTACTGAAATTCCTTTTATGAAAATTTTCTATCAATCCATCTAAGTGAGGATATATTGTAGGTTCTCCTGTAAGGCTAATTGCTGCATGTTTGGGTGTTAATGCTTCTATACGTTTTTCTTGGTTAGCGTTTGGAGTTGCTTTGTAACCTGTTAATATTCTTTTTTGCTCTCTTATACACCCATCAATTATGCTTTCAGGATCATCCCATTTTGGCATCAGAGTTTCATCCCATCGGATGTTATGATCCCCACTCTGTGCCCGCCAACAAAAAACACATCCCAAAGTACAATGAAAAATTGATGGGGTCATCTGGAGACATCTATGACTTTTTATGCCATAGAATTTTTGTTTGTAACAAGTTCTATCCTGAACAATACTATTGTATAGCCATCTACATCTTTTTACTGCAGAATGGTTTCCTACAATATGATATTTTTGTCGAAGCAACATCTGCTTTATTTGTTCAGGAATTATAGATGGCAAAAATTCTTACCTGCCAATATTCTGATAATCTAAAAAAAGAAATGAATAATTTTGGTGTAGCGCCATGACGACAAAATAGTGGAATGTCGAGGCGCTTTTTTTGGTCAATTTAATAGTTCATTGCATTTATTCTATAAGCTTAATTGGTTTAGTCCCTAAACTTTTGTAATTTTTGTAGCATTTTTTTATCGCCTTCTGCATCTCCAGCACATGTTGCGATTATGCCATCTACGACTCCATCAAGTTTTGCTGCAGTTTCTTCTACTTTATCCATTGTAGTTGTTGCAGGCCATCCAATCATTTCCATAGTTTTTGCATTTTTTTCTGTAGCGACTAAGAAATAAGCGAATATTGGTTTGTTTAGTTTTTTACATTCTTTAGCTACTGCTTCAAGCATTGGTAATGTTTTATCTTCAAGTCTCATGAAATAGATAAAATCCCAGTCTCCTCTTACGCGTTCAAGGTTATCTTCCAAAGATCTTCTGGATGTTAATAGGCATCCTAATTTTAAGTTTTTGAGTTTTACATTTGTGCGTAAAAATTCTCTAGCTCCTTCAGAAGATTTTAACATTTTTATAGGTTCACCGAATTTGGGGTTATCACCCATTGTGACTATTAAACCATCAAGTCCAATAATGTCAGAAGCTAATGCTAATGCTCCTACTTCAACTGGACCTTTATAGTGTAATATAAAAATTGGAACAACATACTTTTCAGGATATTTGGCTTTCAGCATGCAACTTACAACAACACCACTTGGTGCAGGAAAACCTGCTGCACTGTCAGTTACGTTCCATCCATCAACTAGATCCTTTAATTCTTCAGCAAGTTTTTGAAATTTTCGTGTTGGCACAAATTCATTTAATATTTTCATGATTCCATCTCGGATTGATGGATACATAGATTAGATTTAAAAATCTTTTGTAGCAATTACTTTCCTAGTTTTTAAATAATTATAACCCAAAACTCTTAAGAAAAATAAACAACATTTTTTTACATTTGATTACTCTAAATAGAAATTAATTAAATTGAAATTTTAGGTTCAGTTGCTTAAAAATTAATACAACTGTTAGAAGTTATAATAAATTTAGGTAAAATGAATTTAGAAAACAAAAAATTTATAACTTTCCGTGAAAGATGCATAACTTGCTGATATAACGAAAAACTGCTTGAATTTTTGTTCATACTAAGGTCGTGGCATAAATTTGGTTGAGACAAAATATTGTTCTCCAAAATGTAGATTGTTTAAATGTGTAAAACGAGCTGTAATTTTCCAAGGAAACAGAATTTGGTGTAGATGGACAGACGAAGACTGCAATATAGCCAATTGTAGTTACGCTACGTGTGTCAGAAGACAATTGTTGCCTGGAGGCGTATGCGGAGAATCGGTCAAACGTAAAACTGTTGAAAGACGATTAGATGATGATGAAGAACTGCTACCTCCAGTAAAACTTAGAGGTAAAGCATTGAGAAAACTCGGAGATAAAGAATTCTACTAGATCTTTAATAATATTAACAAATAGTTTATGTTTAATACAGATGACAATTATTTGATCCTAAGGGACAAAAACTGCAGCTGCAATAACTGTAGTCCACTGACCGGTTTTTTCTCCTTTTGCTGATTGAGTTATATTGCTAGTCTTAATTATCATGCCACTGGTTTGGAATATCTGCTTTTTCTCATCCCACGCTTGTTCAGGATCAAATGGAATTCCCATTGTTGTTGCTAACATAGTTGCCGCTAAGTCCTCTGCATAATTCCCTGCAACTTCTGCTGTCTGACCAAAAGAATGATGCTCTGATAAGTAGCCATAACTATTTGTGCTTGAAGGAATAGCCATACCAATTGATGCTGCTATAAGTCTATGTGGTTCTTTAACAGAATTTTTTGACATTACTGAAAACGTTATTTCCCCTGGGTGAAGCATCTTTAATCCTCTATCTTTGGAAATCACTTTACATCCCGGTGGCAATATGCTTGATACTGTCACTATATTACATGCTTGAATACCAGCATTTCTGAGTGCTAACTCAAAAGACTGTAAACAATCTTTATGTTTACCCACCCCTTTAGTCATAAATACATATTTCGGAATCATTTTGTTCATTTACCTTCCAAGTTTTTCATTCAATTAAACCTTAGGGAGAAGCCAAGAAAAATCTGGTGCCCTATTTTTTCGTTTATCTGCTGTTTTAATTCGTTCATTCAGGGCATGAGTTATAATTGGTAACGCAATTGTTGCATCACAATAGCATGTTACGTCTTTCCCAGTTCCTGAAACTTTGCCCCAACTTTTTGCTTCTTCAAGAGTACATCCTGATAATCCACCCCATTGGGGGGAATCTGTTGTGATTTGAATTGCATATTTATGTGGATAATAATATTCTTGTAAACTCTTTCGGCGGTTACCTTCTCTTCCTTTAATTTCTTGATCCATTGTTTTGGGAGAAATTGATATAGCTAATAGTTGAGTAAAATCTTTAGGCACTCCTCCACCAATATAAATTACAGCCGTATCTTTGGTTTTTTCTCCTATACCTACAAACTGGTCAAATTCTTTGGCTTGATCTACTATCAAATTGTGGCCTTCATTCTTTGCCATCAAAACTGCTTCACCATATGCGCTATCGAGCATCGCTGGGCTGAAAATTGGAACACCACTTTCTGCTGCGGTAGCAGTAATGCTTTTAATTTGTTTATTATTTAGCCATTTTCCGAGTAAATATAATATTTCCATTGAAGAATATGGATAATTTGTTTTTAACGTTAACAGGAATTCAGTTAGAAGTTCTTCCATTTTTCTGTAATCTGTTTCTATTCCATAGACGTCGTAATATCTATTTACATCCGCTTCTAGAAGCTCTTCGTCGTTAATGTTTTCAGTTGCTTGCCAGTAACCTAACCCCATTGCATCTACTATGTCCTCTGATATGTTTGCCCCTGTTGATACGATGACATCAATAAACCTATTTTTAATGAGCCAATTAATTAATGTCCATTGCCCAGCAGTACTCATTGATCCTGCTAATCCGAGGACAATTATGAGATCATTTTCTCTTATCATTGTTTCCCAAAGGTCAACAGCTTCTGCTAATTTTCTTCCTTGAAAAGCAGTTTTTCCCATTTCAGAAACAAGTTGAGAAATTGTTTTTTCTTTAACATTAAATCCTTCAACTTTTTTAGTCAAAGGGACTTTCATGAAATTTCAACTCCTATATATGAATTTTAAAATCACTACTAGTCTTGTATTTAAATGTGCAGTTACTGAAAAAATCTTTAAAAATTGACAAAATTAGAAGCATATTTGGTTAGCTGGACCTATGAACTGGATTTTTGTAAAAAATTGTTTATTTTTATCCTGTTGAAACTCGTTTAACTACTGGTGGTCTTTGTTTTTTAAGTACCCGATATCCACAAATGGTACATTTTACGCCTCCACCTCGTAATTCGAGTTCTTCTGTTCTAACTTGGGCTCCACATTTTACACATTGATAAGTAAGTCCTCGTGAAGTTTCTTCAGACATTAGTAACCCTTAGTTTAAAACAGCCTATTTTACGAACATTTAAAGGTTTCTAAAGCAATGAATAAAAAAATAAGTTAGTCATTGAGCAGAAGGAAAAGAAGAGTGACTGGACGAATTTTAATTCTTGTTGGTGGTGGAGGGCACAGTGGCTATGCGTATGCTTTATCTCAGGTACTTTATAAAAAGACGGAATTATCTTTTTTAGTTGCAGAGGGAGATATTTTAAGTGAGAAAAGGTTACGTAAATTTGGTAAAGTAAAATTTTTTATTAAACCAAGAGGACCTAAGACTCCACATCACCAATTTATTGTTAATTTGTTCAAAGCATTCATAAACTCAATCCGGCAACCATTTAACAATTTTGATGTTATTGTAAGTGCTGGTAGTAACTTTAGTATAATACCTGCTTTAATGGCATGGATAAAGGGTGTACCTGTTGTTAATATCGAGAGTCCTGTTCGTTTCACAAAACCGTCCAAAACCGCTCGGATACTTCAACATTTTTCTGCAATAACAGCATTACACTGGGAAGAACAAAAGAAGCTGCTTAATGGAGTGGTTGTAGGTCCTATTCTTCCAAAAACTGAAATTATACCTGTAAATAAAGGGTACATATTGGTTACGGGTGGTACTCATGGACATAAAAGATTGTTCGATTCAATCGCAAAAAGCAGACTACGAAACATAATATTGCAGACTGGAAGAATTAATAGTAAACCGTATGCAAAAAAACATCCTGAGTGGAAGATTTTTCCATTCACGGAAAAGTTTCAGGAATTTCTAGCTGGAGCTGAGGTAGTTGTAACTCATTTTGGTTTAACGGCATTAGAAGCAGCAGTAGTTTACAAAAAACCTGTAGTAATTGTTCTAAATCCTGAATGGACAAGAACTGTTGGAAAAGAAGATGCAGCATATCTGGCTAGAAAAATAAATGCTGTGTTTGTTTCAGAAACTCATCTGGAGACTCTGTTAAATGCAATAGAAAATGCAAAAAATACGGAAATTCCACTGTTACAGTCTGGAGCTGAAAACCTAGCAAAAATAATAATTAAATTAGCTAATGAATGAGTTTTTTCATTGTATTTATTATAGAAAAATTAAAGGAAAACTGATCGTAATATTTCTTCAATTTATTAAAAATAGTTTAAGTCGTAGAATTGGAATAGTAAGTTGAGGTAAATTTTAAAATAATTATTGATTCTAATTTTAAAAAGCCAAATGAAAGTTTTAATTTTGAATTTTTGTCAAATTTTAAACTAGAATACGTCTATTTTTAATTCAGCACTTAACTGGCTGGTATTAGTTGAAGTTTTCTGAGGAATTTTGCAGAATACGTTACCCAAAGAAGTGAATGTATTACACATTTGTTATAGATGTGAAAAACAAGAAGACTTTATCACAACAACCGAGAATTACATATTGGAATTTAAACCCGAATTGACAATTATAAACAGTTCTGTTCCTCCAGGGACTACTGAGAAAGTCTATAAATCCATGGGTAGTAATGTGGTGCATTCTCCGATACGAGGAATGCATCAAAATAGGGAACTTATGAAGAAAGATCTGCTATTTTGGACCAAATATATTGGAGGCAAAAAGGAATCAGCTATTCTTGCTCAAAAACATTTCAAAAGATTGGGTTTGAAAACAAAGATTCTTAGAAGTTCGATAGATACTGAGTTAGCTAAATTATTTTCCCAGGAGTAATTGGAGGGCATTGTTTAGTTTCAAATTCTGAATTACTTTTAGAGAGCTTTAAATCAGATTTCGTTGAGTTAATTTTAAAGTCTAATGAGACTAGGAAAAAAGAGATGGAAAATCCTGAAATTGCCGAAGAAGTTGAAAAAATTAAGACTAGAGTCCAAGCTTTTGAAAAAGAATTCATTAAAAGAACGTCTACTTCTACTTGACATGTTGTTTGTTTTTAATTTAATATTAACATAAATTCATTTTTAGTTGACCATATTTTTATCAAGTGATGTGAGAAATATTTTGATAGAAGTGATACTTTATGGATGAAAAATCTCTAGTTTTTGGAGTTTCAGATGCTGTTGAAGACCTAATATTGGCACTTTTAAAACAAAATATAGACCTGGATATAGAAACAGACTATTATCTAAACATTTCTGCACCGCCAATACCTCAAACTGAAAATTTTTTTGGGGATTCAGTTATTTCGGGAATATTTGTTGATTTAAATAAGAATCTTCTAAATAAAATTCTTAGTTGGCTTCAGA